>NZ_JBHXAY010000007.1:0-128901 GCF_042728775.1 Nocardia sp. NPDC060259 | reverse complement strand
CTCCTCACGATTCGATCCTCCTACGATTTCGGGAAACCCTTGACATCGAGAAAACCGGATACAGCATCGAGATTCGGTACAGAGGGTAGCCGCGGGGTAACACAACGGGGTAACAGGGTGCCCATTTGTTACCGGGTGTCGCCGGAAAGTGACCAAAACACCCGAGCCCGCCCGCGCACGACCGCCCGCGCACGGACTCCCGGAAATCGGGCATAAGTCACGAAAGGTCTTGCGGCAAACCGTAAGCCGCGAGAAATCAGGCTGATTCCAACCATGTCCGGGCGCCGCCGGAGTCCGTATATCTGTAACCCGGAATCACGTGCCGCGCACGCTGTCGCGGAGCTGTTCGAATGAGCGGGGGAATGCAGTGATCGTGCGGCACGAGACCGGCGCTGCGCCGTCCCCGACGGCGACCCGGCGAGCCGTGGTCACCACCGCGTGCGGCGCCGTCGCGGTCGCTCAGATGGCCACCACCATCTACCTTCCCGGCATGCCTGCGCTGGGCGCCGACATCGGCGCCGATGACAGCACTCTGCAGCTGTCGGTGGCGGTTTTCGTGGTGTTCGCGGCGCTGCCCGTCGTCGCGTGGGGCCGGGTGGCGGAGCGGTTCGGCCGGGTGCCCGCCTTCGTCGCGGCGGGACTGTGTTTCGTGCTGGCCAGCGCCGCGCTGGCGCTGATCACCAGCGCGCCGGAGCTGCTCGCCCTGCGTGTGGTGCAGGCGGTCGGCGCGGGCGGGATCGCCGTCGTCGGGCGGATGATGATCAAAGACCTCTTCGCCGGCGCCGATCTCGCGCGGCAACTCGCGCTGCTGTCGATGGCGTTCGTCGTGGCGCTCGGCGGTGGACAGGTGATCGGTGGCATCGTCACCTCCACGGTCGGGTGGCGGTACGGATTCGTCGTGCTGGCGGTGCTCGCCGCGCTCCCGGTCGTCTTCGCGCTGCGCATCTCGCTGCCGAAACCGGCGGTGCGGGCGAGCTCGCGTGGCACGGCTCGCCGCCTCTTCGCGGACCGGGTCTTCCTCGCCGGTGCCGTCGCGGGCGGTATCGGATTCGCCGTCATCGTGATGATCCAGCAGAAATCCGCCTTCATCTTCGTTGACCGATTCGCGCTGCCACCCTGGGTCTTCGGCCTGTTCGGCGTGCTCTACGGCGCTGCCTACCTTGGCGGGGCCACCTACGTGCGGCGCTCGGTGCGCCGGGTGGGCGCGCGGGCCATGATGGGCCAGGGCACGTGGATCATGCTGGCCGGGTGCGTGCTGATCACCGCCGTCTGGGTGGTCGAGCTGCCACGGGCGATCGCGCTGCCGATCTTCCTCGCCGGCTACGTGACGACCACCTTCGGTCAGTCGACCCTGTTTCCCAACAGCGCGGCGCACGCCGTCAGCCACCTCGCCACCGGTGCCGCGATCGCCGTCTCGTGGTGCGCGCTGATCCAGCAGGGCCTGGCGGGCATCGCCGCACTGGCCGGTCCCGCACTCACCGGGCTGCTCGCCTGGTCCCTCGTCCTCACCCTGCTCGCCGCGGCGAACGTCGTACTCGTCGTGGCACCCGCTCCCTCGCGAACGAAGGAATAACCGAATGGGCACTCACCAATTCGCCAACATCCGCCGACAGCTGCAATTGAGCAACACATTCTGGGACGACAGCACCGCCGACGGACTGGTCGACATCATCGCGACGGACATGCGGGACGGGAAGGTGCACGACCGCGACGGCCGCACGATCGTCAATTTCTCCTCGTACTCCTACCTCGGCCTCGACAGCGATCCGCGCATCATCGCGGGCGCGCATCGCGGACTCGACGAGACCGCGACAATCAATTCCGCCATCTCCCGGATGCGAATCCGGTTGTCCCTGCTGGAAGAGGCCGAACAGCGCCTCTCGCACACCTTCGGCGCGCAAGCGGTGACCGTGTCGTCGTGTGCGGCGGCGGCTTGGGCCACGCTGCCGCTGCTGGCCTCCGGCGAGCTCACCGACGGCAGGCCGCCGCTGGTGGTGTTCGACAAGAACGCGCACTTCTGCCTGAACGCGATGAAACCACTGGTGGCCGACGAGACCGAACTGGTGACGATCGAGCACAACGACATCGCCGCGCTGGAAGCGTTGTGCCGCAGGCATTCCACCGTGGCCTACGTCGCCGACGGCGTCTACAGCACCGGTGGCGGCGCGCCGCTGGCCGAGCTGCACCGCTTGCAGGACAGGTACGGGTTGTTCCTGTACTTCGACGAGGCGCACGGTATCTCGACGATCGGGCGCGGCGGGCGCGGCTATGTCCTCGGCGCCTACGAAGGCTGGCGCGAGCGCACGCTCGTGATCGCCTCGCTCAACAAGGGATTCGGCGCCAGCGGCGGGGTGATCTTCTTCGGCGCGGCGGGCGACGATTCCCGGAAACCGACCCTGCTGCGCACGAGCGGGCCGCTGATGTGGTCGCAGCGCGTCAATACCGCCGGGCTCGGCGCCATCGTCGCCGCCTGCGACCTGCACGACGACGGCACGGTCGACGAACGCCAGCTCGCGCTGCGCGAGCGGGTCCGACTGTTCGACTCGCTCGTCGACACCGAGCTCGCCGGTGACGGGCTGCCCATCCGGTTCGTCGGCATCGGCCGCGAGGACCTCACCGTCGCCGTCGCCAGGGACATGCTCGAGGCCGGTTTCTACACCTCCCCCGTGTTCTTCCCGATCATCCGGCGCGGCAGCGCGGGCCTGCGGCTGATGCTGCGGGCCGACCTCGAGCCCGACACCATCCGCCGCTTCGCCGACACGCTGAGCGCGAGTCTGGCCGCGCATACCGAGCGGGCGGAGTTGCCCGCATGACCGTCACCGTCGAGAACACGCTCGGATTCGAAGCCCAGCGCGCCCTGCTGCGCGAGCACACCGCCGAGATCGTCGCGCCGCGCCGACGCCAGGGCGACGCCAAACTGCCTGTGCGCGAACGGGTCAACCGCCTCCTCGACCCCGGCACACCCTTCCTGGAGATCGGCAGGCTGGCCGCGCACGAGGTGTACGACACCGATCTGCCCGCCGCCGCGCTGATCGTGGGGATCGGCACCATCCACGGCCGTCCGGTCATGGTGTTCGCCAATGACCCGCACGTCAAAGGCGGGACCTTCTATCCGCTGACCATCAAGAAGCATCTGCGCGGCCAGAAACTGGCCAGGGAGTACAAGCTGCCCTGCGTCTACCTGGCCGACTCGGGCGGCATCTACCTGCCGTTGCAGGAGGAGATCTTTCCCGACGAGGAACACCTCGGGAAGATGTTCCGCAATATCGCGGAGATGTCGGCGCTCGGCCTGCCGCAGATCTCGGCGGTGCTCGGCATCTGCACCGCCGGTGGCGCCTACATCCCCGCGATGAGCGACGAGACGGTGATGGTCAAAGACCTCAGCACCGTCTTCCTCGGCGGCCCGCAGCTGGTGGAGGCCGCCACCGGTGTGGTCGTCGACGCGCAGACCCTCGGCGGCGCCGACCTGCACGTGCGCGAGACGGCGGTGGCCGACCATCTCGCGGTCGACGAGCTCGAGGCGCTGGCGATGGTCCGCGACATCGTCGCGCGCACCCCGGGTGACCGGGTGCGTCCGCCCGCCTTCGAGGCACTCGAGCCCGCCGACGATCCGGCGCGGCTGCCCGACCTGATTCCGGCGACCACCAAGAAGGAGATGGACGTCCGCGCGATCCTGCGCTGCGTCGTCGACGCCACGTCGTGGGTGGAGTACCGCAAGGACTACGGCATCACGATCGTCTGCGCGACCGCGCGGATCGCCGGCTACGAGGTCGGCATCATCGCCAATCAGGGCGTGATCTTCCCCGACAGCGCGCTCAAGGCCACCAACTTCATCCAGATCTGCAACCAGCGCCGCATCCCACTGTTGTTCGTGCACAACGTGAGTGGGTTCATGGTCGGTGAGGAGTACGAGCGGGCCGGGATCGCCAAGCACGGGGCGAAGATGGTCAACGCCGTCTCCTGCGCCACCGTGCCGAAGATCTCGCTGGTGATCGGCGGCAGTTTCGGCGCCGCCAACTTCGCGATGTCGGGGCGGTCGATGGGCGGTCAGTTCATGGCGATGTGGCCCAATGCCCGGTCCACCGGCGTCGGCGGCGAGCAGGCGGCCGCGGTGATGGCGATCCTCAAGCGCGACCGGCTGCGCCGCGAGGGCAAGGAGCTCAGCGCCGCGGACGAGGCCGCCATCAAACAGCCGATCATCGACAGTTTCGAACGCCAATCGCTGCCGACCTACATCGCCGCCCGCATGTGGATCGATGCCGTGGTCGAGCCCGAGGACACGCGGTCGTGGCTGGCGCAGTGCCTGTCGCTGGCGCACGAACGCTGGGACCGGGCCGAACCCGCGCCCGCGAACTTCGGGGTGTTGCGGCTGTGATCACGCGACTGCTCATCGCGAACCGGGGCGAGGTCGCCGCCCGGATCGCGCGCACCTGCGACCGCCTCGGCATCGAGTACGTGACAGTGTCGGTCGAGGAGGACCGTGAGCTGACCGGTCACGCCGGTGCGGTGGCGACGGTGCCGCTGCCGGCGGGCGGCTACCTCGACGCGTCGGCGCTGATTCGCGCCGCCGCCGAAACCGGCTGTGACGCGGTGCATCCCGGCTACGGCTTCCTGTCCGAGAACGCCGGGTTCGCGCGGGCGGTCCGCGCGGCCGGGCTGGTGTTCGTCGGCCCGAGTTCGCGGGTCATCGAGACCATGGCCGACAAGGCGTCGGCGCGGCAGGTGATGGCCGAGGCCGGGGTGCCCGTGCTGCCCGGCACGCCGCAGGCGGGCGAGGACATCGACGCGCTGGTCGCCGCGGCCACCGATATCGGCTACCCGTTGATCGTCAAACCCGCCGGTGGCGGTGGCGGCAAGGGGATGTCGGTGGTGCGCTCGGCCGCCGGGCTGCGCGAGGCGCTCGCCTCCGCGTCCCGCACGGCGACAGCGGCTTTCGCCGACGGCAGGCTGCACCTGGAACGCTACGTCGAGCGCGCACGCCACATCGAGGTGCAGGTGTTCGGTGACGAATTCGGCGGCGCTGTCCATCTTTTCGATCGCGACTGCTCGCTGCAACGACGACATCAGAAGGTGATCGAGGAAGCGCCGGCGCCACGAATTCCCGAGGCGGTGCGGGCGGCCATGTTCGCCGCGGCGGTGCAGGGCACGAAAGCCTTGCACTACGTCGGGGCGGGCACGTTCGAATTCCTGCTCGTCGGCGACGAATTCTTCTTCATCGAGATGAATACCCGTCTGCAAGTGGAACATACGGTCACCGAGGAGATCACCGGCGTCGACCTGGTGGAGTGGCAGTTGCGGGTCGCCGCGGGCGAACCGCTGCCCGCCGAGCAGGACGACATCGCGTACTCGGGCGCTTCGGTACAGGTCAGGATGTACGCCGAGGACCCGTTCCGGTCGTTCCTGCCGTGCCCCGGCGAGCTCGAGGTCACCCACTGGCCGGACGTGCGGGTGGAGCGGGCCTTCACCCGCCGCCTGCATGTCACCGGCGGGTTCGACCCGATGATCGCCAAGCTCGTCGCGACCGGCACCACCAGGGCCGAGGCGCTGGCCGCCGCCCGGCAGGCGAGTCTTGACCTGCACTGGACCGGCATCTCGACCAACCTCGGCTTCGCCGCCCAGGTACTCGCCGCCCCGATCGTCGCGGCGGCCGAGCACGACACGGCCTACCTGGACCGCATCGACCCGGTCACCGAGTTCGGCGATCCCGACGAGGTCGCCGCCCTCGCGGTGGGCGGCGTGCTGAGCGCGCCCGACCGGGCGACGCCCTGGTCACCCGGTGCGCCCACCGGCGATCGTGGCTGGCTCGACCCCGTCGACGGCGGTCTCGGTGGTATCGACCTGACGGTCGACGGGCGCCCGTTCACCGTGCGGGTGCGTGGCTACGACGGCGACACGGTTCTGCTCCGCGCGCCCGCGGTCGCGGCGCACCGCGTTCGCGTCGACGGCGGCACCGTCACCGTCGACGCGATCCCCAGCGTGGTCCGCAGGCGGGGCGGGGGCTGGGAGTGCCAGGTCGCCGGGGTCACCAGAGAGGTGCGCTACGCCGAGTACCGCACGCTCGGCAGCGCCTCGGCCGATCCCGAAATCCGTTCGCCCATGCCGGGAACGCTCGTGCGACTGCATGTCGAATCGGGCGCACCGGTCGAGGAGGGACAGCTGCTCGGCGTGGTGGAGGCCATGAAGCTCGAGCACGAACTCACCGCATCGCACGCCGGAATCGTCACGGTGAACGCCGCGGAAGGCGCGGTGGTCACCACGGATCAACCATTGTTTCTCATCGAGGAGAGGGGCGCCGCGCTGTGATGCGGACACGCCGACTACTGACAGCTCTGATCGCGGCGACGGCCGTGCTGGTGACCGCCTGCGCCGGAACCGACACCGCCGCACGCGAATCGGCGCAACCTCGCAGCGGCGGCTCGCTGACCTGGGGTGTGGAGACCGAGCCGACCACGCTCAACCCCCACCTCAACGGGCAGAGCAACACCCACCTGATGTTGCGCAACGTCTTCGAGTCACTGCTGGCGCGCACCACCGACGGCGGCTTCGTCTCGTGGCTTGCCACCGGCCATGAGATCTCGTCCGACGGGCTCACCTACACCTTCCCCCTGCGTGAGGGCGTGAAGTTCACCGACGGCAACCCGCTGACCGCGACCGCCGTTGCCCGCAACTTCACCACCATGCAGGACGTGTCCTATTCCGGCGGATGGTCAGCGGGGCCGCTGTCGCACCTGGCCGCGGTGACCGCGCGCGACGAACGCACCGTGGTGTTCACCCTGAAGGACCCGTACGCGCCGTTCCTCGACTTCGCCGCCGGATTCCCCATCATCTCCTCCGCCGCGTGGGACAAGCCGCAGCTCAAGGCGGGTGGGCCCGAGATCGCGGGCACCGGTCCGTTCATCATCGACCGCTATGTGAAGGGTCAGGAGCTGCACCTGCGGAAGAACCCGGACTACAACTGGGCACCGCGCAACGCCAAGCATCAGGGTCCGGCCTACCTCGATGAGCTGACCTACCGGTTCCTGCCCGAGTCGTCGGTGCGCACCGGCGCGCTCACCTCCGGTCAGGTCGACCTCATCGAGGGCGTCCCCGGCAACGACGCCTCGCTGTTCCGCGACAACCCCGACTTCACGTACTCGACGGCGCTGAACAACGGCAGCCCCTACACGCTGTACTGGAACACGACCTTCGGTCCGGCCACCGACGAGAAGGTCCGCAAGGCACTCAACAATTCCGTCGATGTGAACGCGGTGCTGCAGTCGATCTATCGCGGCCAGCGCACCCGCGGCTGGGGTATCGCCTCCAGCGTCGACACGCTGTTCTACGACAAGAGCATCGAGGGCACCTACGGCGCCGACAAGGCCGCCGCGAACCGGCTGCTCGACGAAGCCGGGTGGACGGCGAAGGATTCCGACGGGTTCCGGACCAAGGACGGGCAGCGGCTGACGATCGAACTGGTGCAGGCGCAGTCGACGGTGCGCGATCAGCGCGAGGTGCTGTTGCAGGCGGTGCAGGCGCAGGCCAAGCAGAACGCCGGCATCGACCTGAAGCTGTCGTATGTCGACCTCGGCACCTACAGCGAGCTCCGCAAGAAGAACGCCTTCGGCTCGATCGCCAACTCCGACACCATCACCGGCGGCATCGACATCGAAAACCACTGGTACCCGCCGACACCGCTGGGCACGCTGAACTACAGCCGCGCCACCGATCCCGAACTGTCCGCCTGGTTGCGGGCCGCCGCCTCGACCACCGACAACGCCGAACGAGCCAGGCAGTACGCGCAGTTGCAGCGGTTCGCGCTCGTCGACAAGGCGTACGGGCTGCCGCTCTACATTCCCGAGAACCAGATCGCGGCCGGAGCGCATGTGTACGGAGCAGGCTATCGCCCGTACAAGCAGCTTCCGGAGAACGCGTACGACATCTGGGTCGATCGTGGATAGCGGATTCGGCCGGTGGCGGGCGGGCCGGGCTACCAGACGCGCGTGTGCGTGTGGCCCGGCGCGCGCGTCCGGCTCGGTGCGGCGGTCATGACGGCGGAAGCTGTCGCGCCGGACGTGGTGGCAGCGGTCGAGAGCGGCGACCGTGGTGGTCGGACCGGCACAGCCACACGGATTGTGCTGCGGGTGATCACCGGTGTCGGGGTGCTGTGGGGCGCGGCCACGCTGTCGTTCCTCGGTGTGCGGCTGGCACCGGGCGACACGGTCGACGTGCTGCTCGGCGAGCAGCCACGCACACCGGAGGTCGAGGCGGCCATTCGCGCGGAGTGGGGCCTGGACAGTCCCGCCATCGTGCAGTACGTCCGCTACCTGTGGAATGTGGCGCAGGGCGATTTCGGGCGGTCGTATGTGTTGCAGCGGCCGGTGGCGGAGGTCATCGGCTCGCAGGCGGGGCCGACATTGGCACTCACCGGGGCCGCGTTGCTGGTGGCGCTGGTGTTCGCGATCGTCGTCGCGACGACCACCGCGCGGCGGCGACGAGCGCGAGCCGTTGCCAATGCCGTCGAGCTGGCCCTTGTTTCGACACCCGCGTTCTGGCTCGGCATCGTTCTGCTCTCGGTGTTCAGTTTCCAGTTGAAGATCTTTCCCGTCGCGGCGAACAAGGGGCTCGCCGCCCTGGTACTGCCCGCGCTCGCGCTCGGCCTGTCGCTCGGCGCGGTGATCTCGCAGGTGCTGCGCGACGGGCTCGAGCGGGCACTCGACGAGCCGTTCGCGGTGACGGTGCGCTCCTGGTCGGTGAGCGAGACCGCCCTGCGCTCGCGGCACGGCTTGCGTCATGCCGCGCTGCCCGCCGTGACCTTGACCGGCTGGCTGGTCGGCGGGCTGCTCGGCGGCGCGGTGATCATCGAAGAGGTCTTCGGTCGACCGGGGCTCGGCCGGGTCACTGTGGAAGCCGTACTGGCCCAGGATCTTCCGGTGGTCCTAGCGGTAGCGATCCTGTCCGCATTCGTCTACGTGGTGATCAGCACGGCGGTCGATCTGCTCTATCTCGTCCTCGACCCCCGGCTGCGCCGCGACTCCCAGCGAGGTGAGGGCCGATGATCATCCACGGCGGATCGCGGCGAATACCTTCGATTCGACGGCGATTCCCTTGGCAGGCACGCGGTTTCAGCATCGCGCCCGGCGTCGTGGTCGCAGCGCTCACGGTCGGGCTCGTCGTGATCGCGGTGGTCGCGCCCGGCGTGCTCACCGGGACCGATCCGCTCGCCGCCGACCCCCTCGCGGCCCAGCTGCCGCCGAGCGTCCAACACTGGTTCGGCACCGACCATCTGGGGCGGGATGTGTTCACCCGCGTCGTGCACGGCGCGCGCTATTCGCTGCTCATCGGCGTCACCGCGGTCGCGATCGCGGTCGTTGCCGGCTCTGTCCTCGGTCTGCTGTCCGGGCTGGCCCGCGGACGGCTCGACGAACTGATCACCAGGTTCCTCGACGTGGTCTCCTCGTTTCCCGATCTGCTGCTCGCCCTTGTCCTGATCGCGTTCACCGGGCCGGGAACAACGAACCTGATCTTCGCGCTCGGCATCGCCTCGATCCCCCGGTTCGCCAGGGTCGTGCGGGCGCAGACCCTGGTTGTGCAGGAGTCGGGCTATGTCGAACAGGCGCGCACCTTCGGGCTCACCCGGGCGACGCTCGTGTGGCGGCACGTCCTGCCCCACGCTGTGGCCCAGGTCCCCATCCTGGCCACCATCGGCCTCGGCACCGCCATCCTCGGCGCGGCGGGATTGAGCTTCCTGGGGATGGGACCGCAACCGCCGGAACCGGAATGGGGCGCCATGCTCGCCGAGGGTCGCAACTATCTGCGCAATGCCTGGTGGATCGCGGTGCTGCCCGGTGTGGCGGTCACGGCGACCGTCATCGCGGTCAGCTCGCTGGGTCGTCATTGGCAACGGCACTACGACGGAAGGCCTTCGGTATGAGTCTGGTCGCGGTCGAGAATCTGCGGATCGGCTTTCCGTCGAAAGGCGTTGTGCGCGAAGTGGTCCGCGGGGTCGATCTGCGGATCGAGCCCGGCGAGGCGGTCGCGCTGGTCGGCGAGTCCGGGTCGGGTAAGTCGGTGACGGCCCGCGCGCTGGTCGGTCTCGCCGGGCCCGCTGCCCGGGTCTCCGCCGACGAGCTCACCCTGTTCGGGCAGGACGCGCGCGGTCACCGGGAGCGGCAGTGGCGCCGGATCCGGGGCAGCGAGATCGGCTTCGTGCTGCAGGACGCGCTGGTCTCGCTCGATCCGCTGTTCTCGGTCGGCGGGCAACTGGCCGAGGTGCAGCGCGCGCTCACCGACGTCCGCGGCAGGGCGCTCACCGAGCGCAGCACCCGCCTGCTCACCGATGTCGGTGTCCCCGAACCGGATCGGCGCCTGCGGCAGTATCCACACGAGCTCTCCGGCGGCCTCCGGCAACGCGTGCTCATCGCGACCGCCATCGCCGGTGACCCACGCCTGCTCATCGCCGACGAGCCGACCACCGCGCTCGACGTCACTGTGCAACAGCAGATCCTGGAGCTCCTGCGCGCCCGCAAGGCCGAGGGCACCGCACTCCTGCTGATCAGCCACGACCTCGCGGTGGTAGCCGAGGTCGCCGACCGGGTACTGGTGATGCGCGACGGCGAGGTGGTCGAGGAGGGCTCTACGCTCGACGTCCTCACCCGCCCGACCCATCCGTACACGAAGAAGTTGCTCGCGGCCGTCCCGTCAGCGGCTTCACGCGGTTCGAGACTATCGCTACCGGCGGGCGAGCGGCCGCTCGCCGATCAGACCGGACAGGAGCCCGCGCGCGATCGGCCACCGCTGCCCGCGCGCACGGTGGACGCGACCCGGGTGGTGCTCTCCGTCCGGAATCTGCGCAAGACCTACGGTTCCGGTCAGGCCGCGCGTACGGTCGTCGACGATGTCGACTTCGACCTGTTCGCGGGCGAAACCCTGGGCATAGTCGGCGAATCGGGCTCGGGCAAGACCACGACAGCGCGCCTGGCTCTGCGGCTGATCACGCCTTCATCCGGCCGCGTGGTCGTCGACGGTCACCCGTGGAGCGAATACTCCGAGCGCGAGCTACGTCCGTTGCGCGGCGCCGCACAGCTGATCGCGCAAGACCCGCTCAGCTCCTTCGACCCGCGCTACACCGTCGAACGAGTCATCGGCGAAAGCCTCGACACCGTCGACGTGCGGGGCGCCGCCCGCTCGCAGCGCGTGCGGGAAATCCTCGACGCCGTCGGCCTGACCACAGACCTCCTCGACCGCCACCCCCGCACCCTCTCCGGCGGCCAACGCCAACGCGTAGCCATCGCCCGCGCCCTCGCCCCCAACCCCGCCCTGCTCGTAGCCGACGAACCGGTCTCCGCACTCGACGTCTCCGTCCAAGCCCAGATCCTCGACCTACTCGCCGACCTCCAAGCCGAATTCGGCACCGCCCTGCTACTCATCTCGCACGACCTCGGCGTGGTCCACCACATCGCGGACCGCGTCCTGGTGATGAAGAACGGCCAGATCGTCGAATCGGGCGAGGTGGATACGGTCCTGCGGTCACCGCAACACGACTACACCCGCCAGCTCGTCGCCTCGGTCCCCCGCCTCCCCGAAGCCACCGACCGGGCCTGACAGCCTAGAGCGCGACAACCTCGAGTATCGAGTACTCCGGCGGGGTGGCGAATACTCACCGGCCACCCCAAGCGTCGCCGATCCGGTCCTCGGAGCCGAAGAAGTCGTCCGCGTCCTGCCGCATCGACGCGTAGTCGACCCGCGGCAGTGCCCGATGGCCTGCGACCAGTTCCTCGGCGCTGCGGCGCTGTCGACGGGCGACCGGGCGAACCTCCGCGATCTCGACGCCATTGCGTGTCACTCGGATGGTTTCGCCCGCCTCGACTGCGTCCATGATCGCCGCCGAGTTGTTCCCTAGCTCGCGCTGACTGATCTGCCTCATAGCGGAACTGTAGCCAGGCGCGCTACAAGGTGCTACAACCTCGCGCAGTGCGCAGGCCACCGTCGAAACAGCTGCTCAGCGGCTGGGTGTACGGCATGATGAAGGGCGCAACCCTCGTCGTGCAATCGAACAGGAAGACGCGAATCCGCTCATGGCACCGCAGCTGACGCTCTCGGCACAGCGTGCCGCGTTGGAGCGGGAGTGGGCGCAGTGGGTGCCCGCGGGTGAGTCGGCACTCGGGCGTAGTTCGGCGGTGCGGACCGAGGTGGCGCAGTCGTGGTTGCGGTCGTTGCGGACGGTGGACCCGGGGCGGGACTTCGCGCCGGAGAGCGAGACCGATATCGGGCCGCGATGGGCGGAATCGCCGCTGCGTGGGCCGGTGACCGAGCTCGAGGAACAGTTGCACAGTGTCGCCGAGGACGCGGGCTACGTCGCCGCGGTCACCGATGCCTCGGGCACGATCCTGTGGACCTACGGCGGACCGGTCATGCGCAGGCGGGCCGAGCAGGTGAACTTCGCGCCGGGTGGCCGCTGGGACGAGGCGCACATGGGCACCAACGCCCTGTCCCTCGCCCTGCGCACCGATCAGCCGCACACCGTCTTCTCGGCCGAGCACCTGGTCGCCGCCCTGCACGGCTGGGTCTGTTACTGCGCGCCGATCCGGGCCGCCGACGGCACCCTGCTCGGCGTGCTCGACCTGTCGACCACCTGGAAGCGCTCGCACCCGCTGGCGATGGCGACCGTGCGCACCATGACCAGCGCCATCGAGTCCAAGCTGCACGCGGCCATGCCCGCACCGGCGGGCATGCGGCTGACCTGCCTCGGCACCGGCCGGTTGATGCGCGACGGCGCCCCGATCCGCCTGCGCCCGCGCCAGCTCGAGATCCTCACCCTGCTCGCCCTCGACGACGACGGCTACAGCCACGAGCGCCTGCACTACGCCGTCTACGGCGACCGCGCGGTCGGCGCGAGCACCCTGAAATCGGAGATGTCGTACCTGCGCCGCGCCACCGGCGGCGACATCACCAGCCGCGTCTACCGCTTCACCACCGCCCTGTCCTGCGACGCCGTCGACGTCGCGCGCGCACTGGAAGCGGGCGACCTCGACACCGCCGTCCGGCTGTATCACGGTCCGCTGCTTCCGGATTCGGATACACCGGGCATCAGCGAATGGCGTGACTACCTCGAGGTCGCCATGCGCAACGCCGTGCTGTCGAGCCCCGAGGCCAACCACGCCCTGGCCTACGGCGAATCCGCCCCCGACGACATTGCCGTCCACGAACACGCCCTGGCCCTGCTCCCCCCGCGCGACGCGCGCCGGGCGGTCGCCGCGGCCCGGCTGCACAGCGCTCTTCGCGCCTGATCGGTCCGGCTTCAACGTTTCATCAACCCTGACAGCGGATAGTGATGGGCGTCACGCTTCACCGGAATCAGCGAGGAGCCTCCGCACATGATCTACGCCAAGCCGGGCACCGAGGGCAGCATCGTCAGCTACGCGCCGCGGTACGACAATTTCATCGACGGCAAGTGGGTTCCGCCCGTCGAGGGCCGGTACTTCGAGAACACCTCGCCGGTGGACGGACAGCCGTTCTGCGAGATCGCCCGCTCGACCGCGGCCGATATCGAGCTGGCCCTCGACGCCGCCCACCGCGCCGCCGACGCCTGGGGTGAGACCTCCGCGGCCGAGCGCGCCAACATCCTCAACAAGATCGCCGACCGGATCGAGGCCAACCTCGAGGCCCTCGCCGTCGCCGAGACCTGGGACAACGGCAAGCCCGTCCGCGAGACCCTGGCCGCCGACCTGCCGCTGACGGTCGACCACTTCCGCTACTTCGCCGGTGTGCTGCGCGCGCAGGAAGGCGGGATCAGCGAGGTCGACAAGGACACCATCGCGTATCACTTCCACGAGCCGCTCGGCGTTGTCGCGCAGATCATCCCGTGGAACTTCCCGATCCTGATGGCCACCTGGAAGCTGGCGCCCGCGCTCGCGGCCGGTAATGCCGTGGTGCTCAAGCCCGCCGAGCAGACCCCGGCCTCGATCATGAAGGTCGTCGAGCTCGTCGCGGATCTGCTGCCGCCGGGTGTGCTCAACGTGGTCAACGGTTTCGGCGTCGAAGCAGGCAAGCCGCTGGCCTCCAGCCCGCGCGTGGCGAAGGTCGCCTTCACCGGTGAGACCACCACCGGCCGGCTGATCATGCAGTACGCCAGCGAGAACATCATCCCCGTCACCCTGGAGCTGGGTGGCAAGAGCCCCAACATCTTCCTGCCCGATGTGATGGCCGCCGACGACGACTTCCTCGACAAGGCCGTCGAGGGTTTCGTGATGTTCGCGCTCAACCAGGGCGAGGTCTGCACCTGTCCCTCGCGCGCGCTGATCGCGTCCTCGATCTATGACGAGTTCATGGCCCGCTGCGTGGAGCGCACCAAGGCGATCATCAGCGGCAACCCGCTCGACGAGGCCACCATGATCGGCGCGCAGGCCAGCAACGATCAGTTCGAGAAGATCCTGTCCTACATCGACATCGGCAAGAAGGAAGGCGCCGAGGTCCTCACCGGCGGCGCGGTCCGCAGCGTCGACGGGCTGGCCGACGGCTTCTACATCGAGCCGACGATCTTCAAGGGCAGCAACGACATGCGCGTGTTCCAGGAGGAGATCTTCGGCCCTGTCGTCGCGGTGACCACCTTCGACTCGACCGACGAGGCACTGAAGATCGCCAACGACACCCTCTACGGCCTCGGCGCCGGCGTGTGGACCCGCGACATGAACACCGCCTACCGCCTCGGCCGCGGCATCAAGGCGGGCCGGGTGTGGACCAACTGCTACCACGCCTACCCGGCGCACGCGGCCTTCGGCGGCTACAAGAAGTCCGGCATCGGCCGCGAGAACCACAAGATGATGCTCGAGCACTACCAGCAGACCAAGAACCTGCTGGTCAGCTACTCGCCGCAGAAGCTCGGCTTCTTCTGATGGTGCGGCGCGTCGACCTCACCGAACAGGCGGCGACGCTGCTGCGGGAACTGACCGGGCAGCACGGCCCGGTCATGTTCCACCAATCCGGCGGCTGCTGCGACGGCAGCTCCCCGATGTGCTATCCGCGCGGTGAGTTCCGTGTGGGCGCCTCGGACGTGCTGCTGGGTCATCTGCCGGGCGACACCCCGTTCTGGATGAGTGCCGACCAGTTCGCGTACTGGAAACACACCCATCTCACCGTCGACGTGGTGCCAGGCCGGGGCAGCGGCTTCTCGCTGGAAGCCCCCGAGGGCGTGCGGTTCCTGATCCGCTCACGCCTGCTCACCGACGACGAGGTGACCGAGCTGGAATCCCAGCCGCCGCCACCCACCGGTGACACCGTTCCACAGTGATGTGAAACACCCACTATCACACAGTTACCGCAGGTCGGCGGCGCTCGATACGCGCCGCTGACCGGCGGGATCCACGGCCGTAACAGTCGTCAACCATTCTTCAACCCTCGACGATCACCGTTGCCGTCGCTACGCGCTTGTTTGTTGATGAGGAGCTACCCCTGTGAGTACCGACGCGATTCCCGCCACGGGTGCGGACACGCCCGCCGACGACTATCTCGCCAAACGCACCCTGCGCTCCGGCTCGGCCGGCTGGGTGCTGCTGGCCGGTCTCGGCGTGAGCTACGTGATCTCCGGTGACTACTCCGGCTGGAACTTCGGCCTCGCCGAGGGCGGTTTCGGTGGTCTGCTGATCGCGGCGATCGTCATCGCGGCCATGTATCTGGCCATGGTCCTCGGCATGGCCGAGCTGTCCTCGGCGCTGCCGGCGGCAGGCGGCGGCTACACCTTCGCCCGGCGCGCGCTCGGGCCGGGGGGCGGATTCGCCACCGGGACGGCGGTCCTTATCGAATACGCGATCGCGCCCGCCGCCATCGCCACCTTCATCGGCGCGTATGTGGAGTCGCTGAACCTGTTCGGGATCACCGACGGGTGGTGGGTGTACCTGGCGGTGTACGCGCTGTTCATCGGCATCCATCTCGGCGGGGCTGGTGAGGCGCTCAAGGCGATGTTCGTGATCACCGCGATCGCGCTGGTCGGCCTTGTCGTCTTCGCGATCGCCGCGGTCGGCCGCTTCGATGTCGCGAATCTGACCGATATCGCGGTGGATCCGGCCGCGACCGGCGCCTCGTCGTTCCTGCCCTTCGGGTACATGGGCATCTGGGCCGCGATCCCGTTCGCCATCTGGTTCTTCCTCGCGGTCGAGGGCGTGCCGCTGGCCGCCGAGGAGGCCAGCGAGCCGGAGAAGAACGTGCCCAAGGGCATCATCGTCGCGATGCTGCTGCTGGTGGTCACCGGCGCGGTGGTGCTGGTCCTGGTGACCGGCGCGCTCGGCGCCCAGGACGCCTCGGCTTCGGGCAACCCGCTCGTGGAGGCGCTCGGGGACAGCCCGGCGGCCAAGGTGGTCAACTACATCGGCCTGGCCGGTCTGATCGCCAGCTTCTTCTCCATCGTCTACGCCTACTCGCGCCAGACCTTCGCGCTCTCCCGCGCCGGCTACCTGCCGACCAGCCTGTCGGTGACCAACTCCCGCAAGGCCCCGATCCTGGCGCTGATCGTGCCCGGCCTCATCGGCTTCGCCCTCTCGCTCACCGGTGAAGGCGCGATGCTGCTGAACATGGCCGTGTTCGGCGCCGCGGTGAGCTACGTGCTGATGATGGTGAGCCACATCGTGCTCCGTGTCCGCGAACCCGACATGCCGCGGCCGTACCGCACGCCCGGCGGCATCGTCACCACCTCGTTCGCGCTGGTCATCGCGGCGGCCTCGGTGGCGGCGACCTTCCTGGTCGACCAGAAGGCGGCGCTGTTCACCCTCGGTGTGTTCTGCGCCTTCATGGCCTACTTCGGCTTCTACAGTCGGAAACACCTGGTCGCCAAGTCCCCCGACGAGGAGTTCGCGGCGCTGGCCAAGGCCGAACAAGAGCTCGAGTAACCCGCTCACCGAATCCGTGAAAGGAGGCGGCACCCGATGACCGTGTACCGCAGCTCTGTCGGCGCGACGACCTACACCTTCGACGGTCTGATCGATCTGCTGGCCAAGGCGACGCCCGAACGCAGCGGCGACCAGCTGGCCGGCTGCGCCGCCGCGACCGATGCCGAACGCGCGGCCGCGCAGTGGGCACTGGCCGACGTGCCGCTGACCACCTTCCTCACCGAGGTGGTTGTGCCGTACGAGACCGACGAAGTGACCCGGCTGATCATCGACAGCCACGACCGGACCGCGTTCGCCCCGATCGCGCATCTCACCGTCGGCGGGTTACGCGACTGGCTGCTCGCGGTCGCGGCGACCGAGGATTCCGCGACAACACTGGCCGCGGTCTCGCCGGGGCTGACGCCCGAGATGGTGGCCGCGGTCAGCAAGATCATGCGCAATCAGGATCTGATCGCCGTCGCCAAGGCGACCGTGGTGACAGCGGGGTTCCGCACCACCATCGGGCTGCCAGGCCGGTTGAGTACGCGACTGCAACCCAATCACCCGACCGATGATCCGCGCGGGATCGCGGCCGCCACCCTCGACGGACTCCTGCTCGGCTGTGGTGACGCGGTGATCGGCATCAACCCGGCCACCGATTCGCCCCACGCCACCGCCGATCTGCTGCACCTGCTCGACGAGGTCCGCCTGCGCTTCGACATCCCGACCCAGTCGTGCGTGCTCTCCCACGTCACCACGACCATCGGGCTGATCGAGGCGGGCGCGCCGGTGGACCTGGTGTTCCAGTCGGTGGCGGGTACCGAGGGCGCCAATTCCGGCTTCGGCGTGAATATCTCGCTGCTGCGCGAGGGCAACGAGGCGGGGCGCTCGCTGGGGCGCGGCACCGTCGGTGACAACGTGATGTATCTCGAGACCGGACAGGGTTCGGCGTTGAGCGCGAATGCCCATCTGGGCGTAGGTGATCGGCCGGTGGACCAGCAGACGCTCGAAGCGCGCGCCTATGCGGTCGCGCGGGATCTGCGACCGCTGCTGGTGAATACGGTGGTCGGGTTCATCGGTCCCGAGTACCTCTACGACGGTAAGCAGATCATCCGGGCCGGGCTCGAGGACCATTTCTGCGGCAAGCTGCTCGGCCTTCCGATGGGTGTTGACGTCTGCTACACCAACCACGCCGAGGCCGATCAGGACGACATGGACTCCCTGCTCACGCTGCTCGGCGCGGCGGGCTGCGCGTTCGTCATCGCGGTGCCCGGCGCCGACGATGTGATGCTGGGCTATCAGAGCTCGAGTTTCCATGACGCGCTCTATGTGCGGCAGGTCCTGAACCTGCGTCCCGCACCGGAATTCGAGGCGTGGTTGTCCGGGCTCGGCATGCTCGACACCAACGGACGGATACGACAGGTGCAACCGCTGTCGTCCCCGCTGCGCGCGTTGGCGGCGAACCGATGAAACCCGCTGCGACGAAGCCGATTCCGCGCATCGTGGGATCGAACACCGAGCCGAGAGGAAGTGCAGTGGGCGAGCGTGCGGCGGCGAATTCCGACGAGGCTGTGGCGCAGGAGTTCTGGCGAGACCTGCGGCGCAACACCCAGGCCAGGATCGGACTCGGGCGCACCGGTGACGCCCTGCCGACCACCGAAGTCCTCGCGCTGCGGGCCGCGCATGCCGCCGCCAGGGACGCGGTGCACGTCCCGCTGGACGTCGACATCTTCGCCGAACAGATCGCGAGCATGGGCCTCGGCGACCCGGTCACGGTGACGAGCATGGCCGCCGACCGCTCGGAGTACCTACGCCGCCCCGATCTCGGCAGGCAGCCGGCCGACCTGTCCGCCATCGAAAACCACGGTGCCGATATCGGTTTCGTGCTCGCCGACGGGCTGTCCCCCCGCGCGCTCACCGACCACGGCGCGGGCCTGCTCGCCGCACTGGCCGGCGAACTCACCGACCGCTACACCCTGGCCCCACCGGTGATCGCCACCCAGGCACGCGTCGCCCTCGGCGACCACATCGCCGAGGCCATGGGCGTGCGCACCGTCCTGGTGATCATCGGCGAGCGCCCCGGCCTCTCGGTCGCCGACAGCCTCGGCATCTACCTCACCCACGCCCCGCGTCCCGGCCGCGCCGACGCCGAACGCAACTGCATCTCCAACATCCACCCACCCGACGGCCTCACCTACGCCGACGCCGCCCGCGTGGTCGCCGGCCTGGTCGCGGGCGCGCGCAAACTCGGCCGCTCGGGCGTCGACCTCAAAGACACCTCCCGCATCGACGCGCTCACCGGCTCCGAAACCCGCACCATCACACCGCGGGAGGCGCCGACACCCTGAGCTGACCCAGACACCAGGGCGACGCGGAGCCCGTTCGATGTGAACCGGAGCCGATCGCTCCATAGAGTGATGCCCATGATCCGCACCGCCGCCCTCGCCCATGTCCGCGACCGCAGGCTGATCCAGACGCGCCCGGAAGGCAAAGACGTCTTCTACATGGCGGGCGGCAAGATCGATCCGGGCGAAACACCCTTAGAGGCACTACACCGCGAGATCGAGGAAGAACTCGGCGTCGGACTGTCCGGCGTCGCCGAACTCGGCATCTTCGAGGCCGAGGCCTTCGGCCACGGTAAGAACACCGGCCTGCACATGACCTGTTTCCTCGCCGACTTCACCGGCGAACCCCACGCCACCGGCGAAATCGCCGAATTCCGCTACTTCACCGTCAGCGAATACGCCGCCATGGACCACGTGGCCCCCGGCTCCATGATGGTCTTCCGCCGCCTCCACGAACTCGACCTCATCGACTGGTAGATACTCAGCCCGCGGGCAGCTCGGTACGTAGTCCCACGTCAACTGGTTTCCGCGAAACGTTGTGGGGCGGTGGGCCGATCACTCTCCTGTGACGGGGACAGAGTCGAACCACAGTGCCGAGCTTTCCGCGGCCGAGCGCCGGGCCGCACTACGCAGGCTCGTGGTCATCTTCGGGTTGATGAACAAGATGATCGAGCTGAGCGCGACCGGGGCGCCCCGGCAGCTGGCCGAGCACGCGGCCGCCGCCAGGGATCTGGTCGGCGAGCTGGTGACCGATATCGCCCGGTTGCCCTAGTCGGTTTTCGGGGCCTTCGGGGTGCCGTCGCCGGGGTCCGGCTCGATGGCGCCCGGCTCGGTGCCCTCGTCGGCCTTCTGGTCCGGCTCCGGGTGCTCGGGCTCGAATGTCTCGGGCAGGCCCTTGAGATGCTTGTTCATCGAGCGCACGAGCAGCACGGTGCCTGCCAGCAGGATCAGGATGACCAGCAGGCCGAGCGGGGACGCCTTGCCGAACTCGGGTCCGGTGGGGGTGTTCTGAGCGAGGTAGACCAACATCACCGGTCGGTGTCCTCGATGCCGGCGAACAGGTCGGTCTCCGGGATGGCGGTACTCACCCTCGTCTTGGCCAATTCGAACTCCTCGGTCGGCCAGAGCCGCTGCTGCATCTCCAACGGGATCGCGAAGAACGCCCCGTTCGGATCGATCTGGGTCGCGTGCGCGCGCAGGGCGTCGTCACGCTGGGGGAAGTATTTCGAGCATTCGATCTGGGTGGTGACCCGGCTCCACGTGGCACCGCGCTTGAACTGATGCATCCGATCCAGCCACTCCTGGAGCGGGAACGGCTGGCCGATGCGCTCGTACTCCTCGGCGAAGGCCTCCAGCCGCTTCGTGCTGAAGCCGTGGTCGTAGTACAGCTTGAGCGGCGTCCACGGTTCGCCGGCGTCCGGGAACTTGTCCGGATCGCCCGCCGTCTCATAGGCCGCCATCGACACCTCATGGCACCGGATGTGATCCGGGTGCGGGTAGCCGCCGTTCTCGTCGTAGGTGGTGATCACGTGCGGCTTGAAATCGCGCACGAGCCGCACCAGCGCCTCGGTGGACTCCTCCAGCGGCACCAACGCGAAGCAGCCCTCGGGCAGCGGCGGCAGCGGGTCGCCCTCGGGCAGACCGGAGTCGACGAAGCCGAGCCAGTGCTGGCGCACGCCGAGCGCGTGGGCGGCCGCGGCCATCTCCTCACGCCGGACCTCGTCGATCCGGTCGAGGACACCGGGGGTGTCCATGGCCGGGTTGAGGATGCTGCCGCGTTCACCACCGGTCAACGTCACGACCAGGACGTCGACGCCCTCGGCCGCGTACCTGGCCGTGGTCGCGGCGCCCTTGCTCGATTCGTCGTCGGGGTGGGCGTGCACCGCCATGAGGCGAAGGCCACTCACGTCTCGTTCACCATCGCTCTCGCTCGCGGGTGTCAGAACTTCGTTCCCTATAGTTCCATCCGACCCCCCGTTTGTTCCGACCACCCCCGGGAGCGAGAAACCGATGACCGAGCCCGCACCGGACTCCGCGGCGACCTCGGCCGCCGCAGCAGCGCGACACGCCGATAGATACGGCAGAAAACCCCCGGCGCGTCGAGCGTGGCTGCTGGTGGTACTCGGCGTTGGTGTGCTGGTCGCGGGCCTCGGCGTCGCCTATCTCGGGTTCCAGAAGTACGGCCCTAAGGCGATCGAGACCGAGCAGCTGGGCTACGTGGTCGACGACGACTCGACGCTCACGGTGCGGATGAAAGTGACCAGAGACTCACCCGAGCAGGCCGTCGTCTGCTTCGTCCGGGCGATGGACCGCGACGGCGCCGAGGTCGGCAGGCGCGAGGTCCTGGTCCCCGGATCGGACTCCACCAGCGTCCAGGTGACCACCACAGTCAAGTCCTCGGCGCGCGCGTCGGCGGGCGATATCTACGGGTGCACCGAGGAAGTGCCGGGCTATCTGCGCGTGGAATAACGCCCTCCGCCTAGCCTGACCTGCATATTTATGAGACATGCTAAAATGGCCTGATACACGGTTCCGGGGCTCGGAGCCGTGTTTGCTGCATTGGCGGCCAGCGGTGCTGTTAGCGGGTTATGGGTTCACCCCCCAGGATCGCTCCAGCCGTCGGGCTGGTGCATGCCCTCCTGCGGGAGGGCACCGTGCTGGTTTCAGGGAATCCCGGTGCGCCGGGAACAACTACTAGGGAGTGATCGAGATGACCGAGAATGTGACCTGGCTTACCCAGGAGTCGCACGACAGGCTCAAGGGCGAGTTGGACTCGCTCATTGCCAACCGTCCGGTCATTGCCGCCGAGATCAACGAGCGCCGCGAAGAGGGCGATCTCAAGGAGAACGGCGGCTACCACGCCGCGCGCGAGGAGCAGGGCCAGCAGGAGGCGCGCATCCGCCAGCTGCAGGAGCTGCTCAACAACGCGAAGGTCGGCGTCGCCCCCACCAAGTCCGGTGTGGCGCTCCCGGGCTCGGTCGTCACCGTCTACTACGACGGCGACTCCGACGACACCGAGACCTTCCTCATCGCGACCCGCGAAGAGGGCCTCGGCGCGACCAACCTCGAGACCTACTCGCCGAACTCCCCGCTCGGCGGCGCGCTGATCGACGCCAAGGTGGGCGAGACCCGCGAGTACACGCTGCCCAACGGCAACACCATGAAGGTGACCCTGGTCAGCGCGGAGCCGTACCACGGCTGAGCGCGGCCCCGCCGAGCCCAGATAGCCTGAACCCGAACGCAAGCGGCCGCACCCGAACATCGGATGCGGCCGCTTCGTCATCTATGGGGTCCCTGTCAGCTCAGCGCCTGCTCGACATCGGCGAGGAGATCGCTGATGTCTTCGATGCCGACCGACAGCCGGACCAGGTCGGCGGGCACCTCCAGCGCCGAACCCTCGGTGCTGGCGTGGGTCATCGCGCCCGGGTGCTCGATCAGCGACTCGATCCCGCCCAGCGACTCGGCCAGGGTGAAGATCCGGGTGCGCGAGCAGAACTTCAGCGCCGCCTCCCGGCCGCCGGCAAGGCGCACCGAGATCATGCCGCCGCTGCGCCGCATCTGCTTCTGCGCGATCTCGTACCCGGGATGAGTGGGCAGGCCCGGGTAGATGACCTGCGAGATGGCCGGGTGGTTGGTGAGGAACTCTGCGATCACCTCGGCGTTGTCGCAGTGCTTCTCCATCCGCACGGCCAGCGTCTTGATGCCGCGCAGGGTGAGGAAGGCGTCGAACGGGCCGGGCACAGCGCCTGCGCCGTTCTGCAGGAACGCGAACGCGGTGTCGAGTTCCTTGCTGTTGGTGATCAGCGCGCCACCGACGACGTCGGAGTGACCGCCCAGGTACTTGGTGGTCGAGTGCACGACGATGTCGGCGCCGAGCAGCAGCGGCTGCTGCAGGTACGGGGTGGCGAAGGTGTTGTCGACGACCAGCTTGGCGTCGGCCGCGTGCGCGATGTCGGCCAGCCCGGGGATGTCACCGATGCTCAGCAGCGGGTTGGTCGGGGTCTCGACCCACACCAGCTTGGTGTTGGGGCGGATGGCCGCGCGCACCTCGTCGAGGTTCGCGATGTGGGCGGGCGAGTGCTCGATCCCCCACTGGCTGAAGACCTTGTCGATGAGCCGGAAGGTGCCGCCGTAGGCGTCGTCGGGAATGACGATGTGGTCGCCGGGGCGCAGGGTGGCGCGCAGCGCGCAGTCGGTGGCCGCCATGCCGGAGGCGAAGGCCCGCGCGAAGCTGCCCGATTCGAGGGCGGCGAGGTTGGCTTCCAGTGCCGTGCGGGTCGGGTTGCCGGTACGCGCGTATTCGTAGCCGCCACGCATGCCGCCGACGCCGTCCTGGGCGAAGGTCGAGCTCGCGTAGATGGGCACATTGACCGCACCGGTCTGAGGATCGGGTTCATATCCGGCGTGGATGGCCCTGGTCGAGAATCCCAGCTCACTCATGAGCCCAGGCTAGTAGACCGGATTCGGGTCGAAGCGCTGGGGTATTGGCCGTGCACGAAGTGCCGGATTCGCCGTGGACCGCACGGTTAGGCTGAAGCCATGGTGACTGTGGAAGAGTTGTTCGCGATCGACCCGTTGCTGTCGCAGGAGGAGCGCGAAATCCGCGACACCGTGGCCCGATTCGGCGAGCGCAGGCTGCGCCCGCATATCGCGGACTGGTTCGAGGACGGCACCTTCCCTGCCAGGGAGATCGCCCCCGAACTCGGCAAGCTCGGCCTGCTCGGCATGCACCTGGAGGGCTACGGCTGCGCCGGGTCGTCGGCCACCGCCTACGGGCTGGCGTGCCAGGAACTCGAGGCCGTCGACTCCGGCGTGCGCAGCATGGTGTCGGTGCAGGGCTCGCTGGCGATGTCGGCGATCCATTTCTTCGGCTCCGAAGAACAGAAGCAGCAGTACCTGCCCGCGATGGCGGCCGGTGAGGTGATCGGCTGCTTCGGTCTCACCGAACCCGATTTCGGCTCCAACCCCGGCGGGATGCGCACCAGGGCCAAGCGCGACGGCGACGACTGGGTGCTCAACGGGTCCAAGATGTGGATCACCAACGGCTCGGTCGCCGATATCGCCGTCGTCTGGGCCTTTGCCGAGGAACCCGGCCAGGACAAGCCGCGGGTGCGCGGCTTCCTGGTGCCCGCCGGCACCCCGGGCTTCACCACCAGGGAGATCCACCGCAAGCTCTCGCTTCGCGCATCCCTCACCGCCGCATTGGATTTCGACGACGTGCGGCTGCCCGCCGACGCCGTGCTGCCCGAGTCGGGCGGCCTGAGCTCACCGCTGGCCTGCCTCAGCGAGGCCCGCTTCGGCATCGTCTTCGGCGCGCTCGGCGCGGCCCGTGACTGCCTGGCCGCCGCGATCGACTACGCCCGCACCCGCGAGGTGTTCGACAAGCCGCTGGCCGCCTACCAGCTCACCCAGGCCAAGCTCGCCGATATGGCGCTGGAACTGGGCAAGGGTCAGTTGCTGGCGCTGCACCTGGGCCGGCTGAAGGACCGGCACGAGATCACCGGCGAGCAGATCAGCGCGGGCAAGCTGAACAGCACCCGCGAGGCCATCGCCATCGCCCGCGAGTGCCGAACCATCCTCGGCGCCAACGGAATCACCCTCGACTACCCGGTGTTGCGGCACGCGAACAACCTGGAGTCGGTGCTCACCTACGAGGGCACCGCCGAGGTGCATCAGCTGGTGCTCGGCAAGGCGCTCACCGACGCCAACGCGTTCCGGTAGTTCGAGGCGCGCCGGTCGGTTCAGCCGCCGACCGGCACACCCGCCCTGGCGTCGGCGACGGGTGCGGGCCGAATCAGGCCGCAGGCGAGGGCGATTGCCAGGGTCAGCGCACGGTGCTCCTGACCGAAGTGATCCTCACCCGCGACCCGTGGATGCACCGGATCGACCTGAGCCAGGCGACCGGGCGGCCACTGGAACTCACCGCCGACCACGACGGGCGCATCGTCGACGATGTGGTCCGCGAATGGGCACAGCGCCACGGCAAGCCGTACCGGCTGACGCTGCACGGTCCCGCGGGCGGCACGTGGACCAGCGGTGACGCGGACGCGCCCGCGATCGAGCTCGACGCGATCGAGTTCTGCCGCATCCTGTCCAGCCGGGCGGGCGGTACCGGATTGCTCAGCACCGAAGTGCCGTTCTGACCGGAATTCACCCGAGCGGCGGCAGTTCCAGATTCTCCCGGTAGGTACCGCCCAGGTAGTCGGTGTCGACCAGCCCGCGCCCGCGCAGCTCGGGCAGCAGTCCGTTGACGACGAAATCGGCGGTGCGTTCGTCGGCCAGGCCACCGAGCGAGATCACGTCGAGCACGTTCGCCCGGTAGCGCTCCTCGATGGCGTCGGCGAGTTGTTCCGGCGTGCCGGCGGCGGCCCAGTGGCCGGTGTCCTTGGCGGCGACGACGAGCTCGCGCAGGGTGGCGCCCGAGGCGGCCAGCTTGCGGAAGATCTCGACCCGGCCGCGCCTGCGGTGTACCGAATCCAGCTGTGGGAGCAGCGTTTCCGGAATCGGCTTGTCCAGCGGCAACTCGGACAGGTCGATTCCGCCGCCGAGCATGTCGGCCAGCTGGCGGCGGCCCGCGTCGAAGTCGGTGGACTCGGCCGCCTCGCGGACCAGCCTGCGGGCCTCGGCTTCGGTCGCGCCGTAGGTCGCGTGGAAGGAGCTGAAGATCAGCGGCAGCCCGTCGGCCCTGCCCCACTCCGCGGCGCTGCTCCGGATCTTCTTCGTGTAGGAGACGGCGGCTTCGGGCGTGGGCAGCGAGGTGAACACCACCTCGGCAAAGCGCGCGCCGAGTTCGATGCCGCCCGCCGACTGACCGGCCTGGAACTGCACCGGCCTGCCCTGCGGCAGGGGCGGGATGTTCAGCGGACCGCGCACCGAGAAGTGCCGTCCCGCATGGTCGATCGGCTGTACGAGCGTTTCGTCGAGCGCCACGTCACCGTTGCCGCCGGACCGCAGCGCACCCGGCCGCCAGCTGTCGAACAGCGCGTTGACCACGGTGAGCGCCTCGGTGGCGCGGTCGTACCGCTGCTCCGGACTCGGCAGCTCCCGGTCGCCGTAATTCTCCTCGCCGAGCGAGGAGGTCACCGCGTTCCAGGCCGCGCGGCCGTTGCTGACGTGGTCGAGGGTGCCGAACAGCCGGGCCAGGTTGTACGGGTGGTGGAACGTGGTGGTGACAGTGGCGATGAGCCCGACATGGGTGGTCACCGCACTCAGCGCGGCCAGCTGGATGAGGGGTTCCTGCGCGCCGATCGCACCCTGGGCGCCGAAGGCGAGCAGGTCGGCGGCGAACAGCGCGCCGATCTTGTTGTCCTCGGCGATCCTGGCGATGCGCACCGCCTCGTCCAGGGTCGAGCGGGCCGGATCGAGTGCGGCGGCGTACACATCGCGCGACCCGCTCACGCCCGTGACGGTCTTCAACTTGCGGCGTTCGGTGCCCATGCTCGCCAGTCCAGCAGTGCGATGGGCCACTCGACCATGGTTGCGCTCAACACAATTCGAGCGGAATACGCGGGTGGCGATGGGACCGTAGGACAGTCCGCCGGACCAGGGTCTTGCGCATCGCGGCGGCCTCGGTCATCGTGTAAGTAAGTGGTTACTTTCATGGAGGTGACGTGGCGTCCACATCGCGCGACCGGATCATGACCGAGGCCCTGCGCCTGTTCGGGGAACAGGGCTTCGCCAAGACCTCGGTCGCCCAGATCGAGCAGGCGGCCGGGCTGTCGGGCGGGTCGGGGGCACTGTATCGGCACTTCAAGTCCAAGGACGAACTGCTGGTGCGGGCCGTGGCGAGCAGGCTCGATGACCGAGCCGAGTGGGACCAGTTCCTGTCGCCGGAGTTCGCCCTCACTGCCGCGCTGGACTCGGTCACCGGCGGGGGATCCACCGTCGACATGATCGTCGCGCTGTGCCGGATCGGCCTCGCGCGCCTGGACCACGATCGGGACGTGACCCGGATTCTGTTGCGGGACAATTCGATCCCCGCCGAACTGCTCGAAGTGTTCCGGCAGCGGGAGTACGCGGTGGTGATGGCGGCGGTCACCCGCGGACTGAGGGAACTCGCCGGTGACCGGGTGCGCGATCAGGACTGGGACGCCACCGCCGCCGTACTCGTCGGCGCGCTCGCCCACTTCTGGATGATGGGCGACATTTTCGACGGCGGTCATCCGGCGAACATCGGCGAAGACCGCTACCTGCGAGCCACCGCAGAAATGATCGCCGCCCGGCTCGACTGGGCGGGTACCGAGGGAGAGGACCGAGGATGAACACACCCATCACCGTGGTCGGGGGCGGACTGGCAGGCCTCACTGCCGCGATCGCCGTTGCGGAAACCGGCGTGCCGGTGCGGCTGCACGAGGCGCACCAGACGCTGGGCGGGCGCGGGCGGGCGACCCCGCCACCGCACGTCGCCCACGAGGGCGCGCACGTCTTCTACGCCGACGGCCCGCATTACACCTGGCTGAAGAAGCGTGGCTTCGTGGCGGGGCTCGGCTGGCCGGGCATCACCGACGCGATGAAGGTCGGCTTCCGCGCCGACGACCGGATCCGGCACGTGCCGCCGCTCGGGATGCTGCGCGCCCAGTCCCGCAAGTGGTTGCAGGCACCGGTCGACGTCGACTTCCACAGCTGGGCGACGGACCGCTGGGACGAGCGCACCGCCACCCAGGTCGCCAACGCGATCAGCGTGGTCACCTACGACGCCAACACCGGCAGGCTCTCGGCCGCCTTCGTCTGGGACCTCTTCCAGCGCGCGCTCGGCGCGAATATCCCCGGCGTCCGGTGGATACGTGGCGGCTGGCAACAGGTGATCGACCGGATGATCACGCGGGCAACAGAACTCGGGGTCGTCGTCGAGACCGGATCGCGGGTGGACGCGCTACCGACCGACGGGCCGGTCATCGTCGCCACCGAACTCGACTCCGCGCGCCGCCTCCTCGGCGACGAAACACTGCACGGCACCGGCGGTTTCACCGCGCTGCTCGACCTCGGCGTGACGAAGGACCGCCGCGACCGATTCGTCTGCTTCGATCTGGACGAGGGCGGCTTCCACGAGTGCTACTCGGCGCAGGACGACACGATCGCACCGAAGGGTGAATCCCTGTACCAGCTCCAGATGCCGGTGCGCGACAACGAATCCCGCGACGAAGCCCACCGGCGCCTCGAGCGTTTCGCCGATGCCACCGTCCCGGACCGGCGCTCCCGCACCACCTTCCACCGGACCTCGACCGCGAAGGGCCGCACCGGCGCGCTGGACCTGCCGGGCACCACCTGGCGGGACCGGCACGCCATCGATCGCGGGAACGGGGTGTATCTGGCCGGGGACATGGTCGCGGCGCCGGGGATGCGCGGCGAGATCTCCATCAACAGCGCCCTCACCGCCGCCGCGTCGGCGGTCGCCGTGGCACGAAGGGGGTCCGGCGTCCGGCCGAGCATCGAACCCGCCTGAACGACCCCCGCCCGATCCGATCGACGCCGATTCCGCGCGGCGCCGATCGGATCGGCCCGTGCGTCGACAGCCGCCGAGCCGCGCAGGCGCCGAAATTCGGTTGCGCCGCCGATCTCCCGATTCCTAAGGTGAACCGCATGTCGTGCCACATGTTCATTCGCATCCGCCACGCCCGGGCTCTGGCCCGCTAGCGGACGCGGATACTGCATCGGCGTCCACCGGCGCGCCCAGGGCCCATCGAGATTCAGACGACTCGATGACCCGAAGGGGCAACTGCCGTGGCGCAGGATTTTGCACACCGAAACTACTCACACACTCAGCGCAAGGTCACCGGTCGCAGCGGCGGCCGGACAACGCGTGACCTGGCGAGAAGGACACTCTCACAGAACTTCCTGGTGGACCGGTCTGCCGTCGACCTGATGATGACGGTCGCCGATCCGGCGGGTTCCGTGCTCGAGCCGGGCGCGGGCGAGGGCGTGCTGACGCAGGCGCTGGCCGGGCATGGCGCGCAGGTCACCGCCTACGAGATCGATCCGCTACTGGCGGCCAAGCTCTCGGCGCAGACCCGCGCCCAGCGCGGAATCCGCGTGGTGCGTGGCGATTTCACCAAGGCCAAGGCGCCGCGCACCCCGTTCGCCGTGGTCGGCAACATTCCGTTCTCCGTCACCGCCGAGATCGTCGATTGGTGCCTGGCCGCACCGGCACTCACCTCGGCGACCCTGCTCACGCAGCGGGAATACGCCCGCAAACGCACCGGCGACTACGGCCGGTGGAGTCTGCTGACCGCGACGAGCTGGCCGTGGTTCGGCTGGAGCCTGCGCGGACAGGTGCACCGGACCAGCTTCCGGCCGGTCCCCGCCGTCGACTCCGCGATCCTGCGGATCGACCGGCGTCCGGAACCGCTTGTCACACACCGGGATTCCTACACCGAACTGGTGCGCGCCGGATTCTCGGGGATCGGCGGCACGGTGCGCGCGTCGCTGCACACCCGCTACCAGGGAGTGGACGCGGCCATGGCCGAAGCGGGCATCGCCCGCGACACCGTGGTCGCCTACGTCCACCCGGAGCAGTGGGTGGCGCTGCATTCGGCACTCACCCTATAGCCGGATTCGATGCCGCCCCGACAGCACGGGGCGGCATCGGGCTCAGTTGCTCTTGGTGCCGGTGCTGAGGAAGCCGAGCAGGTCGTGGCGGGTGATGACACCGACCGGCTTGCCGTCTTCGACGACCATCAGGGCGTCGGTGTCCGACAGCGCCTTGGTGGCGGTCGAGAGCGGCTCGCCGGAACCGATCAGCGGGAACGACGGGCTCATGTGCTGGGCCACCGAATCGGTGAGCTGGGCGCGGCCCTCGAAGACGGCCGAGAGCAGGTCGCGCTCGGTGACGCTGCCCGCGACCTCGCCCGCCATCACCGGCGGCTCGGCGCCGACGACCGGCATCTGCGAGACGCCGTACTCGCGCAGGATCTCGATGGCATCGCGCAGGGTCTCCGACGGGTGGGTGTGCACCAGGTCGGGCAGCTCGCCGGACTTGCCGCGCAGCACGTCACCGACGAGCGGTTCGGGACCGGCCTCCAGCGGGGTGGCGAGGAAGCCGTAGGAGCTCATCCACTTGTCGTTGAAGATCTTCGACAGGTAGCCGCGACCACCGTCGGGCAGCAGCACCACGACGACGGCGTCGGGATCGCGCCGGGCCACCTCGATCGCGGCGACCACGGCCATGCCGCAGGAGCCACCGACCAGCAGGCCCTCCTCGCGGGCCAGGCGACGGGTCATCTCGAAGGAGTCGGCGTCGGAGACGGCGATGATCTCGTCGGGGACGCTCGGGTCGTAGGCCGAGGGCCAGAAGTCCTCGCCGACACCCTCGACCAGGTACGGGCGGCCGGTGCCGCCGGAGTACACCGAACCCTCCGGATCGGCGCCGATGATCTTCACCTTCCCGCCCGAGACCTCCTTGAGGTAGCGGCCGGTGCCGGTGATGGTGCCGCCGGTGCCGACGCCCGCGACGAAGTGGGTGATCTTGCCTTCGGTGTCGGCCCAGATCTCGGGACCGGTGGTCTCGTAGTGGCTGTCCGGGCCGCCCGGGTTGGCGTACTGGTTGGGCTTCCAGGCGCCCTCGATCTCGCGGACCAGGCGATCGGAGACGTTGTAGTAGCTGTCCGGGTGCTCCGGCGGCACGGCGGTCGGGCAGACCACGACCTCGGCGCCGTAGGCACGCAGCACGTTGCGCTTGTCCTCGCTGACCTTGTCCGGGCAGACGAACACGCACTTGTAGCCGCGCTGCTGGGCGACCAGCGCGAGACCGACACCGGTGTTACCCGAGGTGGGCTCGACGATGGTGCCGCCCGGCTTCAGCAGCCCGTCCTCCTCGGCGGCATCGATCATCTTGACCGCGATCCGGTCCTTGGAGCTGCCGCCCGGGTTGAGGTATTCGATCTTGGCGGCGACCAGGCCCGCGTTCGGGCCGACCACCGAGTTCAGCCGAACCAGGGGGGTGTTGCCGATGAGGTCGACGACATGATCCGCAATACGCATGCCTCCATCGTTGCAGAACCGTAGCTCGGCGTCGCGACCTGGTCGGATCCTGTGAGCAGCGGCACCACCGGCGCGGCCGCGCCGACGCCGGTTCGGCAGCTGCACCCGCGCCGATTCGCGTCGTAGAATTTTCGGATGTGAGCGCACCTCGAATCAGCTGGCGTACCGCTGTCGTCACGGGGGCGACCACCGTGCTCGCCGGGTCGGGCGCAGGCACCGTCTCCTGGGCTACCTATCGGTTGCTGATGACGCAGGCCGGGGCGGCGCGCGCGGTCATCGGGCGCGACACCTCCAAGCCGCCGGAGGCCGACGGGGTCTACGCGCCGGGTGCGCAACTGCCCGAACCGTGGCGCAAGGGCGTGCCGAGCGACCTGCATCTGATGGTCTTCGGTGACTCCACCGCCGCCGGGCTCGGCTGCCTCGGCGCCGCCGACGTACCGGGGGTGCGGCTGGCGCGCGGGCTGGCCGAGGCCACCGGGCTGCGGATCAGGCTGAGCACCAAGGCGATCTCCGGCGCCACCTCCAAGGGTCTGGCCGGACAGGTGGACGCGATGTTCGTGGCCGGGCCGCCGCCGGACGCCGCGGTCATCCTGGTCGGCGCCAACGACATCACCAAGAAGCACTCCATCCGGGCCTCGGCGCGCAGGCTGGCCGCCGCGGTGTCACGGCTGCGCGAGGCCGACGCGCTGGTCGTCGTCGGCACCTGTCCGAACCTGGGCACCGTCACCGCGATCCAGCAGCCGCTGCGCACAGTGGTGGCCAACTGGAGCGTGCGCCTGGCCAAGGCGCAGACGGTGGCGACCACGGTGGCAGGTGGAACGCCGGTGGCGATGGGTTCACCGCTGGTCGCCTCCGAGTTCCGCGCCGCCCCGGAAATCCTGTTCGCCACCGACGGATTTCACCCCTCCGCGGCGGGGTACGAATTGGCCGCAGCTCAGCTGCTTCCCGTCCTGATCGAGGCGGTGCGCGCGCGCCCTGCTCTTCCCGTCGCGCACGGCGAGAGTTAGATTCACGAAAGACCGGCAAGGTAAACAGCCGTTCACGCCAGCATCCGAAAAGGAGTCCTCATGCCCGAGGCCGTTATCGTCTCCACCGCCCGCTCCCCCATCGGCCGTGCCGTCAAGGGGTCCCTGGCGGGTATGCGTCCGGACGACCTGACCGCGCAGATGGTCCAGGCCGCGCTGGCCAAGGTGCCCTCGCTCGACCCGACGCAGATCGACGACATCATCCTGGGCACCGGCTCCCCCGCCGGTGAGGGTGGCTTCGGTATGGGCCGCATCGTCGCCATCAAGCTCGGCCTCGATGTCGTCCCCGGCACCACCGTGCAGCGCTACTGTGCGTCCTCGCTGCAGACCACCCGGATGGCCTTCCACGCGATCAAGGCGGGCGAGGGTGACGTGTTCATCTCCGCCGGTGTGGAGACCGTCTCGCGCTACGCCCGCGGCTCGGCCGACAGCTCGCCCGACACCAAGAACCCCGAGTTCGCCGAGGCCGAGGCGCGCACCGCCAAGACCGCCGAGGGTGGCGCAGGCGCGTGGCACGACCCGCGCCAGGACGGCCTGCTCCCCGACGCCTACATCGCGATGGGCCAGACCGCCGAGAACGTGGCCTCGCTGACCGGCATCACCCGCGAGGACCAGGACCGCTGGGGCGTGCGCTCGCAGAACCGCGCCGAAGAGGCCATCAAGGCCGGCTTCTTCGAGCGGGAGATCACCCCGGTGACCCTGCCCGACGGCACCGTGATCAGCAAGGACGACGGCCCGCGCGCCGGCGTCACCTACGAGGCGGTCAGCGGGCTCAAGCCGGTCTTCCGTCCCGACGGCACCGTCACCGCCGGTAACTGCTGCGCGCTCAACGACGGCGCCGCCGCGCTGGTCATCATGAGCGACACCAAGGCCAAGGAGCTTGGCCTGACCCCGCTGGCTCGCATCGTCTCCACCGGCGTCTCCGGCCTGTCCCCCGAGATCATGGGCCTCGGCCCGGTCGAGGCGGTCAAGCGGGCGCTGGCGCTGGCGGGCAAGTCGGTCTCCGACATCGACCTGTTCGAGATCAACGAGGCCTTCGCCGTGCAGGTGCTCGGCTCGGCCCGTGAGCTGAAGATCGACGAGGACAAGCTCAATGTCTCCGGTGGCGCGATCGCGCTCGGCCACCCGTTCGGCATGACCGGTGCCCGCATCACCACCACCCTGCTGAACAACCTGCAGACCTACGACAAGCAGTTCGGCGTCGAGACCATGTGCGTCGGCGGCGGCCAGGGCATGGCTCTGGTCATCGAGCGCCTGAGCTGAGATAGAACGAAAAGAGCGGCCCACCGAATTCGGTGGGCCGCTCTTTTATGTCTTGTGATCAGTCGCGCTGGAAGTAGCTCAGCAGGCGCAGGATCTCGACGTAGAGCCAGACCAGGGTGACGGTCAGGCCGAGGGCGACACCCCAGGCGGCCTTCGCGGGGGCCTGGGCGCGGATCAGCTGATCGGCGGCGTCGAAGTCCAGCAGGAAGCTGAACGCGGCGATGGCGATGCAGACCAGGCTGAACACGATCGCCAGCGCGCCACCGTCACGCAGGCCGAAGCCGCCGTCGGTGAAGAAGCTCGCGATCAGGTTGCCGACCATCAGGACCAGCACACCGACCATGGCGCCGAGCAGCATGCGGGTGAAACGCGGGGTGACCCGGATCGCGCCCGTCTTGTAGACGACGAGCATGCCGAAGAACACGCCGAACGTGCCGAGCACCGCCTGGCCGATCAGGGCGCTACCGCCGACACCGCCGAAGGTGACGTCGGTGAACATCAGCGACAGCGCGCCGAGGAACAGACCCTCGAACGCCGCGTAGGACAGCACGATGGCCGGGTTGTCCATCTTGTTGCCGAAGCTCGCCACCAGGACCAGCACCAGGCCGATCACGGCGCCGCCGCCGACGAGCAGCGGAGCCAGCGAGGGGTTCGCCGAGGACAGCGCGAAGGAGATGATCGCCGTGACGGTCAGCACCGCGAGGGTGATGCCGGTCTTGGTGACCACGTCGTCGATGGTCATCGCGCGGGTGGCGGGGGCCTGCTGGAACTGCTGGCCGTACTGCTGCCCGTACTCGCCGTACTGCTGCTGTCCGTACGGCTGGTTGCCCAGCTGGCCCGCGCCGGCGACGCCCGAACCGAAGTTCGCGTAACCGCCGACACCCTCCTGGCGAGGTAAGTTCTTGAACACCGGATTCGATGAGGTACGCACCGTGCGCCTTTCTTGGAGTGATTAGTCGCTGTACAGCTCCAACTGCCCTGTTCAACGCGCCACGATCGGACAAAGTTCCCGGCGGCGCGACCGTCGACCGCACCCCCGTCCGTTCGGACAAATCGGACTCTACCGCGTCCGACCGGCTCTATCGTTGTACGTCGCGCAGGCCACGAACAGACCGCGTCACCGTGAACTTCTGGTTCCGCCCGATCACATCGGTGCGCCCGACCATCCGTTCGACCACTCCCCGATAGTTCAAGTGCGAGTTGTAGACCGTCCACAGCTCGCCGCCCGGCCGCAGCACCCGGCCGGTCTCGGCGAACATCTTGATCGCCGAGCCGGTGTGCACAGCCGCGCCGACGTGGAACGGCGGATTGCACAGCACCAGGTCGGCGCTGTTGTCGGCGGCCGAGGACATGGCGTCGTCACGCACCACCGTCACCCGGTCGGCCACGCCGTTGGCGGCCGCGGTGGCTCTCGCCGAGGCGACCGCGGCGGCGGACTGGTCGGTCCCGACGACCCGGATGTGCGGACGCGACTTGGCCAGCGCCACCGCGAGGATGCCGGTGCCGCAGCCGAGGTCGATGGCCTCGCGGGCGTCGGGCTTCATCCGGTCCAGGTGCTCGAGCAGGAAGCGGGTGCCGATGTCGAGGCGCGGCCCGGAGAACGCGGCGCCGTAGGCGAGGACGGCGCCGTCGATCTCGGCGATGTGCTCGGCCACCGGGAACCGGGACGCACCGACCGGCAGCGGCTCGCTCACGACCAGCACCCGTGACTTCTGCCTGCCCCGGCCCGCGCGCACCTGCCCGAACGATTCGGCGAGCACCTCGTTCATGGCCGGGGTCAGGTACTTGTCGCGGCCGCCCGCGTAGACGACGACATCCTCCGTGGCGTAGCGGGCGATGACTTCGGCGATCTCGGCCAGGCCGGACAGCATCCGCGGCAGGCGCATCAGGACGACCCGCGCGCCGGTCAGCAACCCGGCGTCGAGGCCGTGCGCGGTGTAGCGGTCGGTCAGCCCGAGATTCTTGGCATTGGCAGCCAGCGCGAGTTCCCCGGTGAGCAGGTCCTGATGCACGCGCAGGCCGGTCAGATCGTGCCGGGTCGCCGCGCCGACGGTGAGCGCGCCGTAGGTGTCGCCGATCACCGCAACCTCGCCGCTACCCGCCGCCGCCAGGGCGTCCGCGGCGGTGTCGAGGAGTAACCGGTCGGCGGCGTCGACGGCATAGAGGTTCGGCGCCTCCACATCCGGATACCGGCGCAGCCGGGTGAATACGTCCTCGACTCTGTCCACGCGACAAGTGTGCTAGATCGTTGCCCCACCGTCACATCCGGCCCTGATATCCGCCGGTGGTCTTGCTCACAGTGCGGTGTCGTGGCACGTACTCCGGTGGGCACGAACAGCTTCCATCGATTTGCGACACCCTTGCAGATCGGCTCGAGCTGGGTGATCTCACGAATCCCGTTGTTCCCCACTGTTTCGGCCGCTGCTTGTGGACCAGACCGACCGCGTCTGATCCGCGTCGAACGCCTTGCGCTCCGCGTCGAGCTCGCCGCCGCCGCCGATCACCGGCAGCCCTCGCGTAAACCGGGCCGATCGGTCCGCTCTCCCGTTCCCCAGCAAACTTGCCGTAGCCCGAACACACCCCGCGTTTCTTCGCCCACCGCCCCACCTGCGCTGAGTACCATCGGCCTCATGCGTATCGCTCTCGTGTTCGGCATGGTCGCCATCGCGGCGCTGACGGTGTCCGGCTGCGGCACCGACACCGCGCCGGTCGCCACCTCCGCGCCGACGAGCACCACCAGCACCTTCACCGACGCCACCGGCGAGGTGCCGACCGACAACGAACCCAAATCCGGCGAGGCCTCCACCGGCGCCGCGCTGACCGTCACCGATATCCGGGTCGGCCGCCAGGAGGGCTTCGACCGGGTGGTCTTCGCCCTCGGTGGCACCGGCACACCGGGCTGGCGGGTCGCGTACACCGACCGCGCGGTGCAGGACGGCAGCGGCAAGACCGTCGACGTGGCGGGCAGTTCGATCCTGGAGGTACGCATCCTCGGATCCGTCTACCCGTTCGACTCGACCGTCCCGGCGTATTCGGGGCCCGACCCGGTGACCGATCCCGGCGTCCCCGGGATCACCGGCGTCTACAAGACCCTGGTCTACGAAGGCGTAACCCAGTCCTTCGTCGGCGTCGACGCGGATCGACCGCCGTTCGCCGTCACCGCGCTGACGAACCCGCCGCGGCTGGTCGTCGACATCGCCACCCAGTAATTACCCCTACCATGTCGGGGTATTTCCGACGTCCCGATCGCGCTGGTTAGACTAGGTTCCGTGATCGAGCAGCATCGGCTCCAGCGCGCACCCGGCATCGCCAGGGTGCTCGCCATGCTGATGCTGCTGGCCGGGATCGTCGCCATGCACTCCGCGGTCTTCGGCACCGCGCACGCCACCACCGCCGAGCCGTCACATACGGACGCCACACCGGCATCGCACGCAGGGACCGCAGCGGGACAACAGACCCGCAGCGCCTGGCCCGTCCACGCCGGGCCCGTCGAGGCGACACCAGCAAGCACCTCCCGGTCCGCGCACGACGGGACCGCCGAGGCGACGCACACCGGCACCGCGGAAATTTCGCGCACCGGCACCACCGAGGCGACGCCAGCGAGCTCGATGCTCCTGGGAGTCGGCGATTTCCAGCCGATCGAGCGCACCCACGCGGCCGCCGACATCGCACAGGGCACGGCCCCCGCCGACGACGGGCACCCGACCGGCTCCGGCTGCGGGGCCGCCGGCTGCGGCGAACACGCCGCCGTCCACTCCTGCGTCTTCGTGCTCGCCGCACTCGCCGTCGCCCTGACACTCGTGCTGCTCTACCGGCTCGCCGGCGACACCGCGGCGACCGGCCACGCCGCCACCCGGCCGTGGCGTGGCAGGCGCGAACGCCCACCGCTATGGACCGTTCTCTCCCTCTCCCAACTGGCGATTCTGCGGATCTGACAGGTCAACCGCCACCGGTGTGCCCGGCGGCGGTCCAACCCCTCTCACCGTCACCAGAATCCCCAGGAGGATCACCCATGTTCATCACCCGTACCCGCGCCACCGTCCTCGCCGTCTCCGCCGCGAGCGTTCTGCTGCTCGCCGCCTGCGGCGACGACACCGAGTCCGCGACGCACGACACCCACTCGTCGACCAGCTCGACCAGCGCGACCAGCGCGACGGCCGCGGCCCGCACCGACTTCAACGACGCCGACGTCACCTTCCTGCAGATGATGTACCCGCACCACGCGCAGGCCGTCGAGATGGCGAAGATGGTGCCGAGCCACACCCAGAACCAGCAGCTGATCGCGCTGGCGGCGGAGGTCGAGAAGGCGCAGGCGCCGGAGATGCAGCAGATCACCGATCTGCTGGCGTCCTTCGGTAAGCCCGCACCGAGTGCGAGTGCGGGCCACGGCGGTCACGCCATGCCCGGCATGATGACCGACGCCCAGATGACCGCATTGCAGTCCGCCGCGGGCGCCGAGTTCGACAAGCAGTGGCTGGAGATGATGATCGACCACCACGAGGGCGCGGTCGACATGGCGCGTACCGAGCTCGCCGGCGGCGTCAACCCGGAATCCAGGCAGCTCGCGACGGCCATCGTGGCCACTCAGGAGACTGAGATCACCACGATGCGCGGCATGCTCGGCCAGGGCTGATCAGGGGCGGTGCCGGGGCCTGCGGTCCCGGCACCGCGACCGGCCCGACGTCTCGGTTGGTCATCGAAATCCCCACCGCGAGCTGACGTCACCCGCTCACAGCCAGTACGGTCGATATGTTCGGCTCCGGCGCGATCCGGGGCCGGCGGTCCCGAGGGAGGAGAGGGAGACATGAGACAACGGGAACGACTGGGGGTCACAACGGCACTCGTGGCCGTCACGACCGGAATGGTCCTGGTGGCCTGCACCAAGCAGGTGCCGGGCGACGCCCAGGCCAACCAGACCGACCTCGCCTCCTACACCTCCGAGGTGGCCGCCTCCTCCGTGGCACGGGTGAAAAAGGCCAACGACACGGCTTGCGACGGACTGCGCGCGGCCAACAAGAGCTCGGTGACCGCGTTCAACGCCTACATCGACGCCAGCAACACCAGGGCGCCCGACACCGACACCAAGGCCAACGACGCGGTCGCCACCCTGCGCAACAACGCCAAGGACCTCGGCCGCAAGATCACCAACGATGTGATCCCGACGCTGGCCGAACCGCTGCGCTCCTACCGCGACAACACCAATACCCTCGCCGACACCCTCGAACGCCGCGCGCCCACCGACGAACTCAACGGTGTGATCGACACGTTCAACGCGGCGAAGGACACCGCGATCGAGGTCTGCAAGCCCTACGGAAGCTGAGCCGACGTAACGAGAACGTGATCGTTCACGATTCCCTCCCGGTATCTCTTTTCTGGAGGGTTGAGTGCACGGCTATCTGAAATATGTTGTGGCAGCGGCGGTCACCGCGCTGGCGCTCACCTCGGGAGCGCTGCTGCCCGCCACCGCGCAGGCCGACGCGGTCACCGCCAAGCAGTGCGAGGTCAGCTCAGGCCGCACACCGCAGACCGCGACGCCCGCCGAGGCAGCCCTCGATCCGGAGCGCGTCGCCGCCGCCATGAACCTGGCGATCGACACCACCCGATTCAACATCCAGCTCTACCGCAACAACTGCCTGGTGGCCGGTGGCCCGCGCAATGCCGAATCCGGTGGGGTGCCCTGGAATCTGTGGAGCGGAACCAAGAGCGTCGTCGCGCTGGTCGCTGGCCTGGCGGTGGATGAGGGTCGCCTGCTCATCGACGAGCCGATCGACCGCTATCTGCCCGCGGGTCTCGGCGACGAGGCGCACCGGGCGATCACCGTGCGCAACCTGCTCACCGAGTCCTCCGGGATGGAGGTCGCCGTCGCCGCCGAGGGCGCGACGGGGCTGGCCGCGCTCGACCCGAATGTCGTCGCCCAGGCGCTGGCGATGCCGATCGAGCGCCCGCAGGGCACCATGTTCCGCTACAGCCAGCGCGCGGTCGACCTGCTCGTCTATGTCATCCAGCAGGCCGTCGGCGAGGACTTCCAGACCTTCGCGCAGCGAAAGCTGTTCGACCCGTTGGGCATCGCGCGCGGCGACTACTTCTGGGCCCGCGACCGCGCCGGAAACACCTACGGCCACGCGCATCTCATCCTGCCGCCGGACGACTTCGCGAAACTCGGTCTGCTGGTGGGCAATCGGGGACGCTGGAACGATCTGCAGGTGATCTCCGACGACTACATGCGCGCCGCGCTGTCCCCCTCGGCGAGCATGCCCTGCTACGGCTTCCTGTTCGTGATCAACGGCGCACCGTGCCGCCTCGAGTTCCCCGGCCTGCCCTACGACGCGGTGAAGATGTCGGGCATGCTGCGCAACGACAGCTACATCGTCCCGAGCCTGGGTTTGATGCTCAACTGGACCGGTGTCGCGACGCCGGGCGCCTCCTCGACCTACACCCACAATGTGATGCGCACGCTGGTCTCGGCCTTCGTCGACAAGCAGCTGCCTGATCCGGGCCCGTACCAGGAGCGCCCTGACGTGAGCGTCACCGATCCGATGATCGCCCGCCCCGACGCGTTCTTCGGCACCCTCGGCATCGGCCCGTACGCCTACCCGGGCTGCAGTTTCGTCGACTGCCTCGGCGAGACGCCGAAGCCGCCGTTCTCCGACTGGCCGCCCGGCTGCGTCGTGCTCGGCTGCGTCGGCAGCAACCCCGCCACGCCCGGAATCCGCTGACCTCGCCGCGCAGGTGGTGATCGCCGACCACCTGCGACGAGGCACCGCGCGCGCGTACGCTGACGGGGACCAACTCTGCACAGGGTCAGTACAATGCTCCACGACCGGCAATCTTCCAGCAAAAAGCGTGCTTCAATCGATCGCCCGCAACCGACGATCGATCCCTCTTCTACCCGAGGTGTGCCATGTCATTCTGGGAAGTTATCTGGCTCATCGTTGTGAGCTTCGCCTTTGTCGCCTACCTGCTGATGTTGTTCATGATCATCGGGGACCTGTTCCGGGATCACAACACATCGGGCTGGATGAAGGCGATCTGGATCATCTGCTTAGTCTTCCTCCCGTTCCTGACCGCGCTGGCGTACCTGATCGTCCGTGGCCAGGGCATGGCCGAGCGCTCGAGCAAGGAGGCCGCGCAGATCAAGCAGGCCCAGGACTCCTACATCAGGGAGACCGCGGGTACCAGTCCCGCGGCGCAGATCGCCGACGCCAAGAAGCTGCTCGACGAAGGCTCGATCACCCAGGCCGAATTCGAACGGCTGAAGGCCAGAGCGCTTTCCTGAACCGGGTTCCACCGAAAGCCTTGTGCGCCGTCCCCCGGCGCGCGAGGCTTTCGTCGCTTCCGGCGGGAATTGACACTGGGCCGATGGGTCGCGGTCGCGTATTCTCGAACCACCGGACAGGACCAGTAGGGACCGGTGCACCGCTCGCGAGAAGGAGCCGCCCTCATGCCCGCACCGCTGCGCGACAGCGCAGTGCCCAAACACGAACAGCTGCGCGCGATCCTGTTGCAGAAATGCACGCGCGAGCTGCAGCCGGGCGACCTGATGACCAGCGAACGCAATCTCATGCAGGATTACGGCGTCAGCCGGATCACCGTACGCGAGGCGATCGGCCAGCTGGTCAACGAGGGCTACCTGGTGCGGGTGCGCGGCAAGGGCACCTTCGTCGCGCACCGGCCGGTGCAGTCGCGATTGCACCTCGCCTCGTTCACCGAGGAGATGCGCGCGCTCGGGCATCAGCCGACCACCCTGGTACTGGTCGCCGAGGAAGCGGTGCCGCCGGAGGCCACCGCCCGCGCACTGCGGCTGCCCCAGGTCGCGCGCGCCTATCACGTGCGCAGGCTGCGGCTGGCCGACGAGGAGCCGGTCAGCGTCGACGACGCCTGGTTCAATCCCGAACTGCTGCCCGGCCTGATCTCGCACGATCTCACCGGCTCGATCTACCGGACCACCGCCGACCGCTACGGCCGCCCCATCGAGCGGGCCGTGCAGACCGTCGACGCCCAGGCCGTGGAGTCCGGTGTCGCGATGCTGCTCGGGGTCAAGAAGGGCGCTCCCGTCCTGCATTTCGACCGGGTGTCGTTCAGTGCCGAGGTGCCGATCGAGCACACCCAGAGCTGGTACCGCGCCGACCGCTATCGCGTGCAGATGGAAGTCGGCCGGCCATCGCAGGTATGAAACTGCGTTATTTCAGATACTGTATGAGCGCTATCACAGCGAAGTGCTCGGAGGTATCACCCCATGTCCATCCGTAAGTCCACCACCCGGGCAGGCCTGCTGGCCGTGCTCGCCGCGGGAGCCGTGCTCGGCACCGGCGGCACCGCCAACGCCGTCGGCGGCATCGATTGGGACCTGCTCCCCTCCGGTTCGGTCGAGATCGGCCCGCCCACCGGCAGCTCGCTTGGCTCGGTCGACGCCGACTTCGGCAGCGGCACCGGCTCCTTCGATGCCGACCTCGGCTCCAGCGGCCCGCGCCCGCCGTCGACCGGCTCGGCCGTCCTGCCCGGAATCCCCGGCTCCGCAGGCTGATTCGCGTTCGGCGCGCCCCATTCCGGCGGCGCGCCGAACCCCGCTCAGATGAGTGTTCCCACGTCGGTGCGGACCAGATTCTCCAGCGCGCGTTCGGCGACCGCGGCGATGGTCATCGACGGATTGCAGGCCGCGGTGTTGCCCGGCATCAGCGCACCGTCGATGACGTAGAGGCCGCGCTGGCCGAGCACCCGGCCGTCGAGGTCGCAGACCGAGCCCATATTGGCGCCGCCGAGCGGATGCCAGGTGGACGGGAACAGCGCGTTCGTGTCGATGAGCGCGCTGTCGGGGCCCGCGATGCGCTGTACCGCGGGGCCGATGTGTCCCTCCTGGATCGCCCGGTCACCGTCGCCGGGCCAGCGCAGGGTCGCTGTGTCGGCGCCTGATTCGTAGACGAATTCGCCACGACCGGTGCTGACGCCGTAGCCGACGAGCATGGTGGCGCCCGGGTCGACCGGCAGCGACGGGATCGACGCCTGGATGACGGTGAACGCGGACTTCGGGTCGTCCCAGTTCTTGCTGCCGTACACGACCGGACCGCCCTGCGCCGCACCGAATCCGGCGGACGCGTTGCGCCACACATAGATCCGGTCGGCATTGGTGCCCCAGCCACGACCGAGCTCGTCGGGCAGATCGGGAATGTGCCCCAATGCCGCCGCGCGCACGAGCATCCGGGTGGTATTGAGGCTGCCCGCCGAGAGCACCAGCGCGCCGGTGGTGATGACCTTGTTCTCCAGCACCGTGCCGGCGAGGTCGACCCGGTCGACGCGCACCACCCAGCGGCCGTCGGCGGCGCGCTCGATCTCGGTGACCTCGTGCAGGGTCTGCACGTCGAGCAGACCGGTCGCCTCGGCCGCCGCGACATAGGTGACGTCGACGGAATGCTTGCCGCCGTTGTTCACCCCCATCGCGCCGTCGCCGTTGGTGTAGGACGGCGTCATCTCCCCGCGCAGTTCGGCCAGGGCGTAGTTCCAGTCGATCGGCATCGGGATCTTCGACAGCGGCATTCCCGCGCCACGGACCCGGTCGGCGAAAACCCGTGCCGCGGTGTAGTTCCGGTGGGCGATCAGTTCGTCGGGCGCGGTGGCGAGCCCGAGCATCCTGGCCACCTTCGGGTAGTGCACCCGGTCCATCCGGTCCCAGTCCATCCCGGCCGGGAAGTGGGTCTCGAACACCTCGCGTTCCGGTTGCAGCGACATGCCCTGGTAGATCAGCGAGCCGCCGCCGAGGCCCGCCGCGCACAGCGCGGTCATCCCGGCGCCCGGCACCGCCTCCACCAGACCGGCGTACCGCTCGAACAGCAGCGGCTGCCCGAACACCACCGGATCGGAGCGGTACCAGAGCAGGCGCTTGTCGGGGCGGGTGGCCAGCGGGAAGGTCTGGGCGTTCGGGCCGGTCGCCCAGCGCCTGCCCCGCTCCAGCAGCAGGACCGGAACGCCCGCCTCGGCCAGGCGCAGCGCGGTCACCCCGCCGCCGAAGCCGGAGCCGATCACGACGACCCTGCGGTCCTCGTGGGTGAGCGGGATGCCGCCGGTGCGGAGGGCGATACCGGGCCGCGCCGCGGCGGTGCCTGCCGTGGCGAGGGTGAGTCCTGCGGCGGCGGCACCGGTCAGCAGGGTACGGCGGGTGAACTTCGACATTCGGGAAACCTTCATCGGGGGTGGGGAATCGGTATTTCGAGCCGAACGCTCAGGCGCGGCTGTCGAGCAGCAGGCCGAGCAGACCGGCTTCACGGCCTTGGCCGGTGATCATGTCGCGGGCCGCTCGCTCGACTTCTCCCCCGTCGAGCAGCGCGTCGGCCGCCGCGGCCATCTCGATGCCGCCGTAGTGGTGTCGCTGCATGAGCCGCAGGAACAGGACTTCGGCCCGGCCGCCACGCGCGGTGGCGAGTTCGTCGAGTTCGGCGGTCGTCGCCATCCCCGGCATCGTCGAATGATGGTGGGCGAGATCGACTCCGGCGTGCCGATGGGCCCCACGGGGCCGCATCCACGCCATCGTCTCGGTGACGGTGACGGGCGCGCCTGCCAAGCGCAACCAGCCGAGCAGCATGCCCAGCTCGGTGCGCTGGGTGTCGGCGATCTGCCCGGCCAGCGCGACGACCGACGGGTCGGCGCCCCGATCGAGACGCTGGACCAGCACGATGGCCTGGCTGTGGTGCGCCACCATGTCCTGGACGAAGCCGATCTCGGTGGCGGTCAGTACCGGCGCCGCGGCGACCGTGCCCACGGGCAGCCATGGGCGCAGCGCGGCGCCCATGGCCAGCAGCAGCGCTATCAGTCCGGCCACGGCGGCCGCGCGGAATCCGCTGTACCTGTTCATGATCCGGTGGTCGATGACTGATCGGCGGGCGGGGTGTACACCTCGGGCGCCAGTTCCAGCGCGAGGAAGCCGTTGTCCGCACAGGTGGTCCACAGCTGATTGCCACGCCATTCCGGCGGCGAGAAGCACCAGTCGGTCGACAGATCACCGAAAGCCAGTGTGCCGGTGCGTGAGCTGAGCGCCTGCGCGGGATCGAAGGCGCCCCGCAGCATCGACTGGACCAGCGTCGGCGCCGCCAGCAGCGGCGGGCCGATGATCGAGGCGAGCGCGTGCGGCGAGTTCCACAGCCCGGCGTTCTCGCCGGTGCGAGCGGGTGGGTTGAAGTAGCCGATCTCGCGGATGGCGCCGGGGTCGCGGACATCGAAGACCCGGATGCCCGAGGAGGTCCAGCTACAGGCCAGCGCGGTCGGATCAACCGGACGGTCGGCCGCGCAGTAGTGCGCGTCGTAGGCGAACAGCGAACCGCCCGACGCCGAGGCGACCATGCTGTCCTGGTTTTCGGGCAGGTTGATCGCGAGCTTGATCGACTGCGCGAGCCGGGGGCGACGTTCGTCGGAGACGTCGATGAGCTTCACCCCGCCCGAACCGGCCTCGTCGACGGCGAACACATAGGGCGTCCCGCGATAGGTCACCGGGACGGCATGCTGGGTGGCCCAGCCGTCGGTCCACGGCATGTCGGCGAGTTCCGGGACGCGCGGTTCGGGATCGCGGCGCTGCACCGCGGCGACGTCGAGGATCTTCAGCCCGCCCATATTGTTGGCCAGATACATCCGATTGCCGTCAGGCGAGAACCCGAAACCGTGCATGGACAGACCCGGCAGGCCCTGCCAGATCACCCTGGGGTTGGCGGGATCGGTGAGATCGACCGCGCTGAGCAGGCCAGGCGCCGTGCCCGAGGCCCAGTAGGTGCGGCCGTCCGGGGAGAAACCGCCCTCGTGCGCGGTGATCGGCACCGGCAGCGCGAGATCGGTGCCGGTGCCCGGATTGAGCAGCCGGGGATGTGCGCAGTCGGAGATGTCGTAGACCGAGAGCAGGCCGGCGCCGGTCAGCGCCGGAACACCCGCGCCGACAAGCAGTTTCCGCGCGGCATTGACCTTCAGGCTCTCCCAGGTCCCCGCCAGCATCGCGGGCTCGGTGAGGGTGGTGGTGTGCACCGGCGCGGACGGATCGGCGACGTCGAGGACCCTGACCCCCTCGTCGGGACCGAGCAGGTTGCCGGGGAAGAAGGTACCGATATAGGCGCAGTGGTCGAAGGTGACCGAGGTGATGCCGCCGCCGCGGCCCGCGGAACTGCCGAGCATCCGCATATTGCAACGGAATCCGTCGCGGGAGCGCCCGCTGTCGCGGTCGGCGGCGGGGACGTCGCCCTGCAGGCCGGTTTCGGGCAGGGAGCCGGGAAGGCAGTCGGCGGTGTGCGCGGCGGGTGCACCGGCCGCTGGTGGCACGGCGGCGATGCCGAGTGGCATCAGCAGCACCGCCACCGCGGCGAGGCCGTAGCGGCGGGCCGTTGGAGTGAACAGACGAGTCATGGAATTGTCGCCGGCCCCGAAACGGGGCCGCCTTTCTTTCGCCTGCGAGTTGTTCCGCCGCCGCGCGGCAGCGCCGGAAGACCTCGCCAGTGGTCGGGTGTCGATTCGTTCAGACAAGGCGTGCACCGACCTCATCCAGCGGTAACTGTGTTACCGCTGCGCGACGCTACCATTCAACGGTGAGCAGTGGACCGGAATTGGATGCATCCGCGAAGATCATCGCGGTGGTGCTGGACCTGCTGACCACCGAGGGTTACGACGCCGTCCAGCTGCGTACCGTCGCCGCGCAGGCCCATGTCTCGCTGGCCAAGATCTACCGGCTCTTCCATACCAGGGACGAGCTGATTATCGCCGCGCTGCAGCAGTGGATGGACGCCAACGCCTACGCGGACGTGACCCCACCCGAACCCGGCGAATCCGTCCGCGACAGCCTGACTCGGCTGCTGCGCACCGTTTTCGAGCCGTGGGAGCGCAATCCCAAGATGCTCGAGGCCTACCACCACGCCCGCACCGGCCCCGGCGGCGAACGCCTCGACAGCCAGGGCCTGATCGCGGTGCTGCCCGTCGCCGAGGTCGCCCTGCGTGACCTCGACCCCGGCTACCTCGACGATCTCGGCCTGATCCTGGGCAATATGGCACTGGCCCTGATCGGCCGTTTCGCCGCGGGCACCCTGCCGATCACCGGGATCCTGGCGACCATGGAACGCACGGTCTACCGGATGACGGCCGACAACGAGGCGGCGTCCCGGCGTGGCGCCACGACTCGCTGACCGCACCAGGGCGACTTCGGCAGATCCGTTCCCGCGCAAGCGATACCTGTTTCCGATCGGCATAACGGGGCATACGCCCGATGTGGCGGCCTATCCCGGCACATCCCGACGTAGATCCCATACCGAACAGGTGAGCTCAATGATCATTCTCGGCGCAATTCTCCTCATCCTCGGACTCGTCCTCGGCATCTCGCTGCTGACCACCATCGGCGTGATCCTGCTGGTGATCGGTGTCGTCCTCGCCCTGGTCGGCGGCATGGGCCGTCCGATCGGCGGCCGGCGCCACTGGTACTGATCCCCGGCCTGCCATCCTCGGAGGAGACATCATGTATCTGTCCCGCATCGTTCCGATTCTGGTGCTGGTGTGGCTGGTGATCGGCGTTATCGCCGCAGGTCAGCGCGGCTATCTCACCGATCGTGAGCAGAACTGCGCGTCGCTGGGCACCATCGCGGTGACGATGATCGCCGGTCCGTTGAACTACATGGGGGTCAACCCCAAGGTCGACGACTGCCAGCTGCCCGAACCCAGCCAGTAGTCCATGGCGGTCAGTTCCGCCGCGGCCACTGCCCGCCGCCGTCGGACCGGTTGGCCGGGTCGGTGCTTCGCCAGTCGCCGCCGGACGCGCGCCCGAGCGGTGCGCGTCCGGCCCGGTTCTCGGCGTCGACGTCCAGCTCGGCCAGCCCGACCACGATCACCAGACCGGTGACGACCAGCGAGACCGTCGCGATCAACGGCAGCACCAACTGCACCGGCGCCACCCCGTCGACCGCGTGCACTCCGGCACTGTGGCGCGCCCGCATCGCCGCCATCGCGGTGTAGTGCATGCCGCACACCGCGACACTCATGACCAGCGCCGCGCCCGCGGTCTTGATTAATCCGCGCACATGCAGCAGGAACCACAGCGCCGCCGTGGCCGCGACCACCGCGATCACGATCGACAACATCACCAGCTCCGGCCGGTAGGCGATCTCGGCCCCGGTGCGCATGGCCCGCATGCCCAGGTAGTGCATGGCGGCCACCCCCAAGCCGGTGATCGCGCCGCCCAGCGGCAGCGACACCGACTGCCGCCGTCCCCGCGTCACGATGGTCAGCCCGATCAGGACGACGCCGATCGCGATGACCGCGCTCAGCAACGTCATCGGCACGTCGTAGCGGATCGGCGCCCCGGCGATGCCGACCCCGAGCATGGCCGTGAAATGCATGACCCAGATCGCGGCCCCGCCGATCGCGACCGCCGCCGCGATCAACCACCCGATCGGCGCGGCCGATGTTTTGGCGTGCACCGCGCAGCGCAATCCCAATACCGAGCCGATGAAAGACAGGCAAAAGGCGAGGACCGGATTCAGCCAGCCATTGCCGAAGTGCTCGATGTGCAGCACGTAGTCCCCCGGAGTTCGATCATTTCCGCATTTCCGATGGCTAGAGAGTAGTCCACCAGGTCCGCATACACCCGCTATAGCGGAAGACGGATAAACATGATTCGAATTCCGTTCCAGCACATTCGAATTCGGCTTTTCATTCCGTATCCCACACGGTGCGTATCTCCAGAATCAGCACTCCGGGAATTGAGGGCATATATTTCGAACCGACCGGTTGCAATTATCCGATCGAGGCTCTCATGGTTTCTGCGCGCGAGCCCGGATCAAATTCGCCAGCCGCTCCAGCGATTCCTGGTTGCGGGCGGCGAAGACGAGGTCCTGGGCCAGTCCGGGGATCAGCTGCGCCGGACCGCCGGAAGCCCGCTCGGTCATCCGGATGGTGGTGTGGCCCGGTTCCTCCTCGGCCAGCGTCAGCCGGATCCACGCCGACCCCACCGACCACAGCCGCGCCTCCAGCTCCAGCCGATGCGGCGGGTCGACGGCCCGCACCACCGTGGTGTCGCTGATCAGCACCGGCCACAGCCCGAATCGGTAGTGGATGCGGCTGCCGACAGCGGGCCAGTCCGGGTCGACCCGGCCGATATGCGAGGCGCCGACCACCCAGCTCGCGTACAGCCAGCCGTCGCACAGGGTCGCGAAGGCCGCGCCGCGGTCCACCGGCACTGTGACTTCGGCAGTCAGCATGTCTGATTTCCTCGTCCGTCGCGGGAGTCGGGCCACTCCAGCGTAATTGGCGCGCGAGCCCGCCGCGCGCCGAGCTCTGCCGAGGTGAGACGGCACGGCGCGCCGGACCCGCGACGATGCGGGAAAATTGCTGTACACCGTTTGGACGTGGGATCGTTCCCCTATGTCCACCGAAGAAACGCGGCTCGGCGACCCGCCAGGCCCCGCCGACGAGGCTGCCGAACGCACCCTGTTCGGTCATCCGATCGGTTTGACCAACCTGTTCGGCGTCGAGCTGTGGGAGCGTTTCTCCTTCTACGGCATGCTCACGATCCTGGGCTACTACCTCTACTACTCGACCGCCGAGGGCGGGCTCGGCCTCGACCAGAGCACGGCGCTCGGCATCGTCGGCGCGTACGGCGGCCTGGTGTATCTGTCCACCGTGCTCGGCGGCTGGATTGCCGACCGGGTGCTGGGCATGGAGCGCACCGTCTTCTACGGCGGCGTCGTGGTGATGGCCGGCCATATCGCGCTGGCGGTGTTGCCGGGGCTGACCGGTGTCGGTGTCGGCCTCGTGCTCGTCGCGCTCGGCAGCGGCGCGCTGAAGGCGAACGCGTCGTCGCTGCTCGGCACCCTGTACGCGCCCTCGGATGCCCGCGTCGACGGTGGCTTTACGCTGTTCTATCTGGGCATCAATATCGGTGCGTTCACCGGACCGCTGCTCACCGGCCTGCTACAGCGCGAGTGGGGCTTCCACGTCGGCTTCGCCGCCGCCGCGGTCGGTATGGCGCTCGGCCTGACCCAGTACGTGATCTTCCGGCGCAACCTGGGCACCCACGGCCGTGACGTGCCCAACCCGGTCACCCGCCCTGAGCTGACCCCGGTGCTGATCGGCGTCGCCGTCGCCGCGGCCGTGGTGGCGGTGGCCGTCGCGGCCGGGCTGATCACGCTGGACAATCTCTCCGACGTCACCACCGGCGTCATCGTGCTGGCCTCGATCGCCTACTTCTGGGTGCTGCTCACCAGCGCCAAGGTAACCCCGGTCGAGCGCACCAGGGTGCTCGCCTTCATCCCGCTGTTCATCGCCAACGCGGTGTTCTGGTCACTGTTCCAGCAGATGTTCACCATGCTCGCGGTGTACTCCGACGAGCGCGTCGACTGGCGGATCTTCGGCTGGGAAGCGCCGGCGAGCTGGATCGGCTCGGTCGAGCCGGTGTGGATCATCGCGCTCTCGCCGCTGTTCGCGCTCATGTGGACCAAGCTCGGCAACCGGGCGCCGAGCACCCCGATCAAGTTCGCGCTCGGCGTCATCGGCATGGGCATCGCGTTCTGGCTGTTCGCGCTGCTGAGCGGATTCGAGGGCAAGACCGTCCCGGTGCTCGCGGTGTTCGTCATCCTCGGCGGCTTCGCCGTCTCCGAACTGCTGCTCTCGCCGATCGGTCTCGCGGTGACCACCCATCTCGCGCCCGCCGCGTTCCGCTCCCAGATGATGGCCCTGTACTTCTTCTCGGTCGGTATCGGCACCTCGATGGCGGGCACCCTGGCCCGCTACTACAGCCCCGACAGCGAGACCGCCTACTTCGGGATCAGCGGCGCCGCCGCCATCGCGGCAGGCCTCGTCGTGGTCGCCTGCGCCCCCTGGATCAAGCGCCACATGCAGGGCGTGCACTGACCTGCCTCCGGGTACTCCCCGAAGACGTTCGCACAGAAGGAGAAAGACCGTGCCGACACCGGAAGCCACACCAGAGGCAGGCCGAACATCCGGCCGCAGCAGCGGATTGTTTCGCACCAAATCCGTCGAGCAGTCGATTCTCGATACCGACGAACCGGATTCCAAACTCCGCAAAGACCTGACGGCGTGGGATCTCACGATCTTCGGTGTCGCCGTGGTCGTCGGCGCCGGCATCTTCACGCTCACCGCGCGCACCGCGGGCAATGTGGCCGGCCCGTCGGTCTCGCTGGCTTTCGTGTTCGCCGCGATCGCCTGTGGTCTCACCGCGTTCTGCTACGCCGAATTCGCCTCGACGGTGCCGGTCGCCGGTAGCGCCTACACCTATTCCTATGCCACCTTCGGTGAATTGGTCGCCTGGATCATCGGCTGGGACCTCATTCTCGAATTCGCGCTCGCCGCGTCGGTCGTCGCCAAGGGCTGGTCGCAGTATCTGGGCACGGTCTTCGGATTCGAGTCCGCCACCGTGCAACTCGGCTCGGTCACCTTCGACTGGGGTGCGGTCACGCTGATCGCGGTTCTCGGCGTGCTGCTGGCCATCGGCACCAAGGTGTCCTCGCGGGTGTCGGCGATCGCGGTCGCGATCAAGCTCGGCGTCATCGCGCTGGTGCTCGTCCTCGGCATCACCTACTTCAAGGCGTCCAACCTGAGCCCCTACATCCCGCCGTCGCAGCCGGCCGAAGAAGGCGCGAGCGGACTGCACCAGTCGCTGTTCTCGTTCCTCACCGGCGCGGGCGACAGCAACTTCGGCTGGTACGGCCTGCTCGCCGCGGCCAGCCTGGTGTTCTTCGCGTTCATCGGCTTCGATGTCGTCGCCACCGCCGCCGAGGAGACCAAGAACCCGCAAAAGGCGGTGCCGCGCGGCATCCTCGGTTCGCTGCTCATCGTGACCGTGCTCTATGTCGCGGTGTCGCTGGTGCTCACCGGCATGGTGCCCTACACCGATCTGGCCGGTGAGAACGCCACGCTGGCGACGGCCTTCGCGATCCACGGCGTCGACTGGGCCAAGAACGTCATCTCCATCGGCGCGCTGGCAGGCCTGACCACCGTGGTGATGGTGCTGTTCCTCGGCCAGACCCGCGTGCTGTTCGCGATGGCGCGCGACGGGCTGCTACCGCGCTGGCTGGCCCACACCGGTTCGCGCGGCACCCCGGTCCGCCTGACCGTCATCGTCGGCATCGTCTGCTGCGTGCTGGCCGGCTTCGTCGACTTCGGCACCCTGGAAGAAATGGTGAACATCGGCACGCTGTTCGCCTTCGTCCTGGTCTCGGTCGGCGTCATCATCCTGCGCCGCACCCGCCCCGACCTACCCCGCGGCTTCCGCGTCCCCCTGGTCCCCCTCGTCCCCATCCTGGCCGTCCTGTCCTGCCTGTGGCTGATGGTCAACCTCTCGGTGGACACCTGGATCCGCTTCCTCGTCTGGATGGTCCTCGGCTTCGTCGTCTACTTCGCCTACAGCCGCCGCCACTCGATCCTCGGCAAGAAGTCCCCGACAACCGACTGACCGGCACCGTCGGCGATAAGGTCGGACCGGCGCGGTCATCGGCGACACGCCGGGCCGACCTTGTCTACCGACACGATTCCGGTACACCCGTACGAGTCGCTAGGCTGTCCGGGACGCCCCTATAGCCCAATTGGCAGAGGCAGCGGACTTAAAATCCGCGCAGTCTGGGTTCGAGTCCCAGTGGGGGCACTTCCAAGGCGCAGGTACGCGGCCTGCCGCGAAGGCTTCGCTGATCACCGGCCCGCTCAGTCCGCAGTAGGTCCGCAGCAGCTCGCGCATGCGATGCCCCTGTCAGTGTTCCGCTGCGCGCTCAGCTGTCAGATCGGCGATCGCCTCCAGCCGGCGTTCCTCGTTCGGCATCGACAGTCCGAGATAGAGGCCGAACACTCCTCGCCGTTTGTGGCGCATCTGTCGCGATAGCTGCACGCTCGTTGTCACCCACGGAACACCCAGCACCTCGGCAACCTTTCGATCAGCCTGAAAGATGATCCGGCGAGACCAAACGAACGCGCACGCCAGGTACAGGCAGGTCCACAGAGCTATGAACAGAGCGAAAACCAGATTTACCCCTAAGCCCTCGGGTACATCCAGTGCGGCCGCAGCAATGCCTGTCAGGCCCCCGAGGGCCAAACAAACCACCGTGGCGATACCAACGAACTTCGGCATACCAGATTCGGTCAGGTCCGAAATCACGACCGCCTGGGCCAACTCGCTGTCCCGCTCCGGCTCGGAGAAGTTGTCGAACGGAGGGGTCAGCGTGATGTACGGGCGGAAGACCAGCGTCCTTACCAAGATCCCGTCGGGCAGAAGCTCTTCCGACAGCTTGCCTCGTTTGACGCGAGGTTTCCGAGCTCCAAGTGTCACAGCCAGTTCCTGGGCGCGCCTGGTATGCGCATCTAAATCCACTCGCACATGTTCTACCGCGTAAGACCAAAACGCGTCGAGATGTCCGAATCTCACAGTGTCGACCAGCTGCTATCACAGCAGGCCTCCGCCGAGGTTGGAGCGACCCGCGGCCGCTCGGCCCTGTGCTCCGGTGATCCGACGGCCCAGCAGGAAACCCTGTCGGCAGTTCATGTCTGGCCGATCAGCCGATGTCGAACGTCTCCATCGCCCACTCGGCGGTGTGATCCATCGGCGGCTGCGCCAGCCGCGGTCCGGGCGGATTGTCCACACGCCGAACTCGCGGCGCAGCGGATACGCGGGCACGTCACTGTGGTGTCGACGTGCAGCCAGCAGGAGTAGATCACGTGGTGTCCCCTTCGGTTCGACGCCGGTCGAGTGCGATCGCGACGTGTGCGACGTCGACAGATGTGGCACCGCTGTCGCGAGCGATGCGCTCGGCGACTTCCAGCAAGCCCTGCAGCGCAGGTGAATACAGCGCGTCGACGTCAGTCACTACCGGGCATGGCTCAGCTGGTTCAGCGATCGCGGCCAACGCTCCCGCGATGTCGGCGTACAGGTCGTCGTCGGCGTGAGGCCCGACAGCGAAGACCGGTCCGACGTGGCCGGTCTCGTCGACCGGTGCCCAGGTGTTCAGCCAGCCCGCGACTCTGGGCTGGTCGGCTTGGACGACATCGCGCATCGCGTCGATGACCGCCGACCGCGCTGCCGGGAGCGTGCCCGGCTCGTGCTCAGTATCCGACACGACGATCCAGACTCATCAGGCCGGCGCCGACCAACACATTGATCGCGGCCATCTTGCGAGGGCAGATGGTTCGGTCGCAGCCGCGATGGGCCTGAACCGTCTTGCGCGCCTGGTCGATCGAGAATCGCTTCAGTGGTGCCGAGTGCACGATCACTGTGGTCCGGCCGGTCTGCTCGTCGTCCTCAGCGATCGCAGCCTGGGCCGCTTCGTGGGCGATCCGCGCCTGGATCGCATCGACCGTCAGCGCGCGCTTTCCGGCCTTAGTTCGTCCCCACACCCTGGCTCCCCTCGTCGGTGACTGGCTCCCGCCGCCGGGGATTGCTCGACCCGACGGCGGGGCTGGAATCAGATTCGCCGCAGCCAAGAGCTTCGAAGGACAGTGAAGGGACAGCGCCGGTGACAATGCGCGACACAGTGGCGGACCTGCCCGTACGCTCGAATACATGGGGACGCATGTAGGGCAGGCCATAGCGTCGGAACGGAAGATCGCGGGCCTGAGTCAACGACAGCTGGCGGCCCGTGCCGCGTACAGCCTGAGCATGGTCAAGGCCGTGGAGCAGGGCCGCGAACTGGCCTCCCCCGGATTCGTTTCCGCCGCCGCACGCGCGCTGCGCATCACCCCTGAGCAGTTGACCGGCGCCCCCTTCAACGACGGCAAGCCCTTGGCCGACGCGGTGAACGGCCTCTCGATACTGCTGACCGAGGGCCGATACGCCCGCGCCGAGGAACCGGGCAGCCTAGCCCAGCTCGACGCTGACCTCACCGCCGCACAGGACCTTTACCGTCGCGACCGCACCCGCCAGACAATCGAGGTACTCCCCGCAATCATCCGTCGCCTGCACGGCGCGGTGCGCGCGCTCAACGGCGACGACCAAGCCCGCGCGTATTCGCTGCTCGCGTCGGCATACATCCTGGCCGAGTGGTCCGCCCGCCGCACTGGGCATCTCATGCTGGCGTTGCCCGCGCTCGACCTCGCCGACAGCTATGCACCGCATGGCGACGACCCGAACTACCAGGCCTTTTCCGCGCTTGCCCGGGCCCGGATCCTCACCCACTACGGGGAATCCGAGGTCGCTGCACAGCTTATCGACCAGTCGATCGGCGTGGCTGACGACACCAGGCACGGCATGGTCCTGGCCGGATACTCGCATTTGGCCGGCGCGATCAACGATGCCCGGAAGCTCGATTACTCCGGTGCCGTCGCCCACGTCGATGCCGCGCGGGAGCTCTCGGCGCACACCGGCGAGACTGATCTGTATATGACCGCATTCGGACCGCTGAACGTCGATATCCACGCCCACGCAATCGAGCTCGAGGCAGGCGACCCGAACCGCGCAGCGATCGGCGGTGACGGCCTGGCCTATAGCGCCGATGCTCCGCCGACCCGCGTCGCGCACCACTGGCAGGACAACGCCCGCGCCTGGCTCATGAGCGGCAAGCCCGATCGTGCGCTGGCCGCGCTGAACAAGGCCCGCGCCGCTGCCCCCCAACAGACCCGGTTGCACCCGTCTGTGCGGGAAACCATGTACGGGATCGCCGCCGCCCAGCGGCGGCAGTCCGAGAGCTTGCTCGGGTTCGCGCACTGGCTCGGCGCGACCCTGTGACCGCGGGTCCACGCGTCGCCGACGGTGGACAGACAGGTCCTTGCTGGAATTCGGATGCCACGACCGATTAGACGCTTCGCGTCCTCTGCGGCGTGTTTTCCTCTGTTGCACAAGCGATTTCGTCGACAGACTGCGAGACAGAAGGGATGATCGATACGCGGATCGACAGGTCGTCGACGCGCACACAGCAAGGGGGCTAGCTGTTATGGGGAAGGTCGATACCAAGGGCGTGTGGACGCGCGTCAGTGTGGACGAATCGCAGTTTCAGGGTCTGCGGGAACCCGGCACCGCATCGAGCAGCGGTGTCAGGGTCGGCATCAGATGGGGCACCGGCGGGGACGGCGAGCCGAGCGGCTACGACTTCACCGGCCTCACCGGCGTCGATGCGCGCCTCGACGGCAAGAACTTCAACCTGGGCATCTTCACCCACTACAACCACCGAGTCGTGGTGCAGCACAGTCAGTTCTGGGTGTATTTGCGGGTGACGGTGGACTTCCTGGACGAAGGGTTCGACCACACGTTCATCCTGCGTTTCCGCCACGACGAGACACCCAACGTCCCCGGGGACGTGGACGATCGGGTCAAGCTGCCGATCGTCGACGAGCACGATATCGTCCGCGTCGACGGTGCCGAGTATCAGGTGACCATCAGCGGTTTCCGGGATCACGGAGGCGAGGGAGAGGTGCAACCGAGCTTCCCCAACCCCGAAGGCTCGATCAAGCGGGTGTGGCTCGTTGCCCGATTCGAGCCGATTGTCGAGCCTGGTTCCTGAACCTCGGCACATCGTCGAATCTGCGCAGTCCGGGTTCGAGTCCCAGCGGGGCACTGTCCGCTAAGGTGTCCCGACGGCCGGGCAGATCTTCGGGCTCGGCCGCGGTGACCTGTACGCGTGGATTCTTCGACAGCTCGAAGGGATCGGCATGCATTCGGTGGTGGCCTTGATCGTCCGCATGGGTTGTGTGCTGGCCATGGTCTCGGGTGCGGTGGGGTTCGCCGCGCCCGCGTCCGCGGATCAACCCGACTCGCCGCTGTGCGCGTGGCGGTTCATGTCCAACAGCACCATGCTGAATGTGGCGTTCCCCGACGCCAACTCGACGTACTGGCTGATGCCCTACGCGCTGGGGCCTGGCGATTCGATCGAGTTGTCCGGTTCCTATCCGGCCGCCCGGTATTTCTCGCTGAACACCTACGGGACCGACCTCGACACGGTGGACACGTTGCGCGACAACCAGATCGTCGCCGACCCGGGTAGCGCCAACCCGTACATCGATGCCGCCGCCGCATCGCTGCCCGCGTCGCAACAGCGCTGGCACGCGAGGTTGGTCAACGGACCGGCCGATCACAGCCGCAACGAGCTCCAGGCCGTGGCGAGTGGGCAGAGCACGCCGATCGGGTTCGCCATCGTCCGCGTCTATGTTCCCGACGACCCTGCCTCGCTCACCGGCGGCGTCGCGCTGCCGGAGGTGAAGCTCTCGGTCGCGGGCGCCGAGGTGCCGAGCCAGCCGTGCGCGCAGCCCTTCAACCCGGCCGACTACACCGGTCCGGTCGCCGATGTCGCCAAGGACGCCTTCGATCGGGCGATCGCCGCTGCGGCGTCGGGCGCGTTCCCCGGCAACAGGCCGGAGGCTACGTTCGGAAACCCGGCGAGCACCGCCGGGCTGTTCCCGAACGGCGACAACAAATACATCGGAACGCGCATCAGCTATCAGCCGGGGCGGCTGCTGGTGGTGCGCGGCAAGGCGCCGATCTTCCCGGATACCCGGGCGGGGCAATCGCCTACCGATCCGAGCCAGCAGGTGCGGTATTGGTCGATGTGTCAGAACGACCTACTCTCGCCCTATCCCGTTGTCGCCTGCGCGGCCGACTTCCAGACCGCGCTCGACGAGTCCGGCTACTACACCTATGTGGTAGCCGCGCCCGCGGACCTGCCTGCGAACCTCGACCCGGACGTGACGGTGATCCCCTGGGGCAGCACCGACGTGGACAAGGTGCTGTTCCTGCGGAACATGACCCCGAGCGCGGAGTTCTATCCGTATTCGGTCCAGGCGTCCCAGGACTCCGGCAGCGACCCGGCCACCACGATGGGCCCGTATTACCCGAAGGCCGCCTATTGCAGCGCCGAAACTCTCGCCGCAGGCGGCGCCGGAGCGTGCCTCGGCGCCTGAGCCGCCCGAACCGTTCGGGTCGCACAGGTGGCGTGATGCGGCTACGGACAGTCCGGGGCCGGGGCGTCGACGAAGAGCGGTTCGTTCGCGCGGTTGACGTACGCGACATACAGTTCGGCAGGCTCGGTGCCGAGGTTGTTTCCGGTATGTACGTGGTCCGGGCCGACGGTCTCGGACAGACCCTGGCCCGCGGCGTACGTCGTCGGCACGCAGTCCGCCTCGTAGCGCGTCACCTGGCCCGCGGTCACGACAGCGAAGACATTGCTGTCGTGGTAATGCCAGCCGAGTGACCCCCCGGGCGCGATGGTGATGCGCCGGAAGGTGACCTTACTCGGCAACCAGGTAAAGGGGCTGAATCCGCTCGCATCGACCTGCGCCAGCGGCTCGACGGTCACGCCGGAGGACGGCGTGGCCGAAGCCGAGGGCGCCAGGGCGACGACCACGACGGCGACCACGACGGCGCCGGCGATGGCATCCCGGTGGATTCGCATCTTCCGAGTATACGAGCGGACTACCAGCCCGAACCGCCGAAAATGACTACCCGGCGATCAGCCCCTTGGCGATATGCGTGACCTGGATTTCGTTGCTGCCCGCGTAGATCATCAGGGACTTGGCGTCGCGGGCGAGTTGTTCGACCTTGTACTCGGCCATATAGCCGTTGCCGCCGAACAGCTGGACGGCTTCCATCGCCACCTCGGTGGCGGCACGGGAGGAGTAGAGCTTCATGGCCGAGGCCTCGGCGAGGGTCACCTTGTCGCCGGCGGCGGTGCGCTCGATGGCGTTGAAGACCATGTTCTGCACGTTGATCCGGGCGATCTCCATCTCGGCCAGCTTGAGCTGGATGAGCTGGAACTGCGCGATCTCCTTGCCCCACAGCTTGCGCGACTTGGCGTAATCGATGCACAGGCGGTGGCATTCGTTGATGATGCCGAGCGCCAGCGAGGCGATGCCGATGCGCTCGGCCGCGAAAGACTCCTTGGCACTGTCTTTTCCGTCGCCCTTGGCCGGGTTCTCGGTTTCGCCGAGCAGCCGGTCGGGGGTGATGCGGACGTTCTCGAAGAACAGTTCGCCGGTGGGCGAGGAGTTCATGCCCATCTTCTTGAACGCGGGGCTCTGGACGAAACCGGGCATGCCCTTGTCCAGCACGAACGTCAGCACCTTGCGGTCGCGGCGGTCGGTGCCGTCTTCCTCGTCCAGCTTGGCGTAGACGACGGTGACGTCGGCATACGGACCGTTGGTGATGAACGTCTTGCGGCCGTTGAGGATGTAGTCCTCGCCGTCGCGACGGACGTAGGACTTCATGCCGCCGAACGCGTCCGACCCCGAATCGGGTTCGGTGATGGCCCAGGCACCGACCTTCGCCATGGTGACCAGTTCGGGCAGCCAGCGCTTCTTCTGCGCGAGGGTGCCGCGGCTGCGGATGGTGCCCGCGGTGAGGCCGAGGCTCACGCCCATCGAGGCAACCAGGCCCAGGCTGACGCCGGCGAGCTCACTGTTGAGGATGACGCCCATGCTGCCCGCACCGCTGAACCCGCCACCCGACTTGCCCGACCCGGTGGTGCCCGCTTCTTCGCGAGCGATGGCCTTGTCGAGCCCTTCCCGCGCCATCTCGTCCAGGCCGAAGGTGGCGTAGAGCTTGCGGATGATGTCGAACGGCGGCAGCGCGCCGCTCTCCAGCTGGTCGACGTGCGGGGTGACCTCCTTGGCGATGAAGCCGCGCACAGCGTCGCGGAACATCAGGTCTTCGTCGGACCACTGGTACATATCTGGACTCCCGAGGGATCGCCGGAACTTTGCCTCAAATATAGAACACGTTCTAGTTGGCCGGGTCGGGCCCCGGCCTTCGCCGAGGAAAGGCGACGCGGTTCACCCTGGGGTTCGGCGACCTACCGGCGTAGGTTCGTAGATGAGCGAATCGTCGACACGAAGGGGTGTTATCGATGCGGGTTGTCAAGCGAATCAGGGGATACGCCAAGGTCATTGGGCAAGCCCGACGCAATCGCGGCGATCTTGCCGGATGGCTCGGGCGGCGGCCGCAGATCGGGGTCGCGACCATGACTTATGAGACAGCGTTGTTGTTCAGCAACAAGCTCGATCCCCGGCTCAAAGAGCTTGCCGAGCTCAAGACGGCGGGGCTGGTGGCGTGTCAGTTCTGTCTCGACATCGGATCGGCGATGGCGCATACCAGCGGACTGACCCGGCAGCAGATCACCGACCTGCACCGGTACCGGACCAGCGAGGCCTATACCGAGCTGGAGAAGCTGGTGATCGCGTTCGCCGAGGCGATGACGACGACTCCGGCGGTCGAGATCGACGAGTTGCGCGACACCCTGCTCACCCACCTGTCGAAGGCCCAGCTGACCGAGCTGGCCGCGACCATCGCCTGGGAGAACCAGCGGGCCCGGCTCAACCAAGGCCTGGGTGTGCAGCCGACCGGAATGTCCGACGGGATGGTGTGCGCGATGCCGGAGCCACGCGCATTCTCCGGCGCCGAGCACATCGGTGGGCAGACGCGACCCGGATCCTGACGCTCGACCGATCGATCAGCGGTCCGCCCAGGTGGGGGCGGTGCGCGTGATGATCGGCGCGACGAATTCCCGGAGCATGGCGCGTTCGTCGGCGTCGTCGCGGCCGGGGGTGGCCAGGAACGAGACGATGACGCGGGTCAGCCAGCGGGCCAGGCGGCTGCGTTCGGGGTCGCTGAGGTCGGTGTCAGCGAACATGGCGGCGGCGAGGGACTCGATGACGTCGGAGTCCTGGCTGATGCGGCCCGCCGTGCCCGAATCGCCGGGGCGGAACCAGGCGATGAGCAGCGGGTCGGCGCGGACCGCCGCGATGGCGCCGAGCATCGCGGCGATGATGCGCTCGCCGGGGTCGGCGATGTCGCGGACCTGTTCGGCGAGGTCGGCGACGATGCGACGGGTCTCGCGGTGCACGAAGGCGATGCGCACGGCGTGGCGGTTGTCGAAGTAGCGGTACAGGGTCGCCCTGGAGCACCCGGCCGCGGCGGCGATATCGCGCATCCCCACCGCGGCCACCCCGTGTTCGGCGAACAGTTCGGCGGCCGCGTCGAGGATGCGCTCGGCGGCCAGATCGGCCCGGTCGGTGGCCAGCCAGTCGCCACTCACGCGCCCACCGCCTGGAACGGCACGGAGACGGGCCAGCGCACGTAGTTGCCCTGCGACCACCGCACCGCATCGAGGTCGACGGTGAAGTCGGGGCAGCGGGCGAGCAGTTCCTCGAGTGCGACGCGCGCCTGCATGCGGGCGGCGGCAGCGCCGAGGCAGTGGTGATGGCCGTGGCTGAAGGTGAGAATGCGCTTGGGGTTGCGCCGGATGTCGAGTTCGCTCGCGGTAGGGCCGAACTCACGCTCGTCCCGGTTCGCCGAGCCGTAGAGCAGCAGCACGCGCCTGCCTGCGGGGATCGTCGTGTCGTGCAGTTCGACATCGCGGGTGGCGGTGCGGGCCAGACCCTGCACCGGCGAGGTCATGCGAAGGAACTCTTCGATGGAGTCGGGAATGAGCGACGGGTCATCGATGAGCAGCCCGCGCTGGCCGGGATTGGCGGTGAGGAGCTGGACCGCGCCGCCCAGATTGCCGGTGGTGGTGTCGTTGCCGCCGGTGATCATCGTGAACGCGAAGCCGAGGATCGCGATCAGGCCCTCGTTGTCGCCGTCTTCACCGAGACCGGAGGCCAGCAGGTGCGAGATGGTGTCGTCGCCCGGTTCGACGCGGCGGCGGGCGATCAGCTCGGTGAAGTAGCCGACCAGCTCGCCGACCGCGGTGAAGGCGTTCTGGTCGCCGGCGGCCAGGCCCGCGCCCGCGACCGCGCCGCCGACGATGTTCTCGGTCCACTCGTCGAACTTGCCGTGATCGCGTTCCGGCACCCCGAGATAGTGGGCGACCACCATCGTCGGCAGCGGCTTGAACAGCTGCTCGACGATGTCGCCCCCGCCCGCTGCGCGCAGCCGCTCGATGCGCTCGACGACGAACCTGCGCACCGCGGGTTCCACCGAATTCACCTGGCGTGGCGTGAATCCCGGTGCCACCCGGCGCCGGAAATCGGTGTGTTCGGGCGGGTCCATGAAGACGAACGGCTTGACCGCGCCGAAGCCGGCTGCCGCCAGGTCGACATAGTCCACGGTCAGCCCCGATGCGGAGGAGAAGGTCTCAGGATCCCTGGCCGCCGCCCACACATCGGCGTGGCGGGACAGCACGTAGAAATCATCGGCTTCCTGCCCCGCGGGGATCACCCGATGGACCGGATCATGGTCGCGCAGTGCGGAGTACATGGACCAGGGGTCACGCCAGGTTTCCCCGGAGCGAAGCTCAAACCCTACCGCATGAGACGTCGTTGAACTCATGACTCCAATGTAAGACAAATGGCGAGTTATGTCTAACATTGGCCCTCGCGGCGGCGCAGGTTTTCTGTCGGTCGCTCTCGCGCTCCGCGCCCAAGCGGACGGATTGGCTCAGCTGAGCCGCGCCGACGAGGCAGCCGCGCTGCGCGCAGGCCGGCACCGTCGCACCACCCGCCCAGCCGCTACCCGGACGGGTTCGCCGGTGTCGGCCAGGGCAGGACCGTCAACTCGGGCCACTGGCGGACCCAGCGGCTCGCCTTGGCCTCGTAGACGGCGCGCGGCACCAAGACCGGATTGGGGCGCACGATGAGGTTGAATACGTCGGACAGCCCGTGCGGGGCGTAGACGCGCCAACGCCCGCCGGGTTGCTCGAGGCGAATCCCCAGGCAGCACGTGGTCGCGGCGAAGGAGTCGATCGCGTCCTCGGTCGACGTGTGCGCGGGACATGGCGTCCCGAACTTCTCCTCGTACCAGAGATGCACACGCGCCTCGTTGCGGATCTCCACTTCAGCTGGGACGCCGGCGAAAACATGCTTCGCCGACTGGATCACCGCGTCCTCCGCCTCCCAGGACAGATCGGTGGCATCGAAGTAGAACAGGTCGTAGTCCTTGATGCCCTCGCCGGGAGCCCGGCCGGTGACTGTGTTCCACACGGTCTGGAACAGACAACCCGCCGTCAGATACCAGCCGGGCAGTCCCAGCGACGCCGACCGGGACAGCACCTCCGTCAGCACCTCGTTGCGCGAGAGCGCCTCTCGAAAGGCATCGAGTTGTTCGTCGACAGGCAGTTGACCGATCACCGCCTATGCCTACCACCCGCCGTGTCACAGCAGGGAGGTCAGAGCAGCCCGGGTGTGGTGCCCGGTGCGTCGGGTTCGCGCACCATCCGGAACGAATTGAGCAGCCCGAGCAGTCCGGCCAGGATCGGCACGAGCAGCGCCGCTTGCAGCGCGAGTGGCCGTGCGTCGGTGTTGATCCGGACGATCTCCTCGCGGATCGCCGGTGGCTGACCAGCTAGCAGCGACTCGAGTTCGGTATTGCTCATGACCTGCGCGTCGTCCTCGAGGACCTGTGCGACGTGCTCCTGGTCTGCGGGTGGGAGCACCTCGCTCGACTTCGCCATAGCGGTGAAAGTGAGCGATAGCGTGGCCAGCATGACCGCGCCGGCGAACGCCAGCCCGAACGAGAGCCCGAACGACCCGGCGGCGGAGTTGGTGCCCGAGGCTTCGCTGACCCGTTCCTCCGAGATCGGCGCGAGCGTGTAGTTGTTCAGCTGCGAGACGAGCAGGCCCAAGCCCGCGCCGGCGACGACGAGCGGCGGCAGCAGCGCCCACCCGAACTCCGCGCGGGGCACCAGCGGGAGGAGCACCGCGATACCGACGGTGACCAGGACGAAACCCCACCGGATGATCGGCGCCGAACGCCGAGCCCCCGCCTCCTTCCCCGCGAGCAGCGCGACGGCGAACATGCTCAGTGACAACGGAGCCAGCGACAGGCCCGCCTGCATCGCGTTGTACTCGAGCACCATCTGCAGGTAGATCGGCAGCGCGATCATCGTGCCGCCCAACGCGATCTGCTGGAGCATCTGCCCGGTGATTCCGAGCCGGAACGCCTTGGACCGGAACAGGTCCGGATCCATCAGAGTGGGTTCGCCCCGCCGCTTCCTGCGGATCAGCCAGTACGCGAGCCCGATCAACGCCGCCGCACCGGCCACCAGGAAGACCGCGACGGCCTCGCCACCTTCCTGCCACACCAGGATCCCCAGCACAATGCCGCCCATGCCGACGACCGACAGCGCGGCACCGACCACATCGACTCCTCGCGACCCGGTGTAGGGCACGTCGCGAACCAGCCCGATACCGGACAGGACGGCGGCGATGATCACCACCTCGAGCGCGAACCCGACGCGCCACGACAGGTAGGTGGTGACGAAGCCGCCGAGCAGTGGTCCCACGGCGGCGGCGATCGCGGCCGCCGCGCCGACGAGTGCGTACACCTTCTTCTGCGCGGCCCCGTGGAAATTGCCGTGCACCAGGGACTGCATGGCGGGCAACAGCAGGGACGCGCCGATACCACCGACCACGGCCCACAGCACGATCACCGCGGTCAGACTCTGCGCGAAGGTCATCGCGGTCGCCCCGGTCGCGTAGCCGAGCAGGCCGAGCACGTAGGCGCGTCTGCGGCCGATCAGGTCGCCGACTTTGCTGCCGATCAGGATGAAGGCCGCCGACACCAACGCCTCGAGAGCGATCGCGGACTGTACACCGCTGACGGTGGTGTCGAGGTCGCGCACCACCGCCGAGATCGACACGTTCATCAGCGACGTGTCCACGACCAGGACGAACATCGCCATCGCCAGCAGGACCGCCAGCAGCCGTCGGCTACCCGAGAACTGATCAGCTCCCCCGGAAATCGCCCCGTCGACCATGCAGGTACCACCTCGCTCGTCGTGAACCGGCGGCAACCCGGTTCGGGCCATCCCACTGCTGCAACAGAGCGTAGGCCGCTCGAGACCCCGACACCCGCAACCAGCCACCAACCGTTACGACGAGCCCACTACGGCGCCGACAAGCCCGCCCGGGCCGGAAAAGCGATTGCCCGGGTGCTGAGCGATGTGGCCTCCTTGGGTGGATGAGAAGACAGCGGCCGGGGAATGCCCGGGATATCGCAGACGGGTTGAAACTGCATCGGTATACGGTGCGGGGAGTTCGTGGTGTGCGAACGGTGATCGTGCCGCGGCCGGGGACGCGGGCTCGGTTCAGTACGAATCGGTTCCATGACACGTGGCACGTGCTGTCGGACGACCACGGGGCACAGTTGCTGGCCCGGTTGTTGTGGGGGCTTTCGTATCAGGCTCGGCCTGGGACGGTAGTGCTTATCGATCGGGAGTTTCTGCTACCGACGCCGTTCGATGCCGATCCCGCCGATCCCATCGCGCTGGTGCCGGGATGGTTCACCCGGTTCGACGATCAGGCCGCTGCGGCATCGAGCCACCGGGTACGGAGGGGGAATCCGGAGGGGACGGTGCGGTGGCGGTCCTTCGGACTGGACCGAACGCTGGAACCCGGGGCGTTCGACAGCTGGGCGACCCGGCAGCACTATCGACGAACACAGGGCGACATCGCTCGCCGACGCGGAATGCTTGTGCTCACCCCACGGACGCCCGACGACTGCCGCGCGTGGGCGATCGGCGCGGCGCGACTCGATTCCGCGGGCTATGGGTCCGATCACGTATATCTGGACGAATGGAATCGCGGCCACGACGGCGAAATCCAGATCTTTCGCGCATTTCGCCCAATGGTCGGCGTCGCCCGGCAGGCGCGGGCCCGCGTCCTCGCCCGCGATGAAATACCGTCGTCTCCGGACGGCTTGCGTGCCGCCGTCTGGAACGAGGCGGAATCCGTTCGGGGCGACGCGCACTTGCGAATTCGCGCATACTACGGATGCGGTGCCGAACTCGGCCACGCCGCCGCGGCGATGCTCGCCCATGCCGATGTGCGTTCGCTGGACGATCTCAGCGAACTCGGCGCCGTCGAAACCTACCGGCGGCTGCGCGCGGCCGAGGTGAAAGGCCTGAACCTGGAGATGCTCTGGGCGCTCGAGGGCGCGCTCACCTATCGCGATCGCCGACTGATCGGGCCGGAGCGGCGCCGGGAGCTGGTCGCCGCGCTCGGGCCTGCGCCTGTACCCGAGCGGATCGCCCTGCGCCGCTACCGCGCTCCGATCCGGCCCGCTGCGAGGGCCTCCGCGACTCGCCCGAGGTGAATAGGGCGGGCAAGGGTATCCATCCAACGTGGCGGGCGGTCCGAATAGGTTGTGTTCATCGACCACGAAATGTCGAATTCACCCGGGGGGTCGAATTCTTCGGGCGAATTCGGAGAGGGAGTTTCTCCGATATGTTCCAGAACTCGAGTTCCAGCGTGGGACGCCGGATGCTCGCTGCCGTGTTGCCGGTAGCGGTGGCTGTCACGTTCGCCGGTGTGGCCTCGGCCGAGGTCGATGCCGATCAGCAGGCGCGCTTCGCCCAGGGCTTGTCCTCGGTGGGTAATGCCGAAGGGATCGGCTACAGCACCGCGGTGACGCCGGACCTGCGCACCGTCACGGCGACCGTCGACGACGGGCGCTTCGTCCTCGGGCCGGACGGCACACTGACGGTCGAATCCGCGGCCGGCAGCCCGATCGCCCAGGTACCGACCAGCTTCGGCACGGTCGGTGGCAACACCATCACCGTGGCCACCGAGATCTCCGCCGACGGGCGCACTCTCGAGGCGACGCCGCAGGTCACCCAGGCCGGGGCCGCCGAACTGAAGACGATCGCCACCAATCCGGCCGCGCAGAACTCCGACCCGGTCCAGAACGCCGCCGCCCTCGGCGCCGGGGTCGGCATGGTGTTCGCCGCGATCGTGTGTGTGCCCGCGATCACCGCCGTCATCCTGTACCTGCCGTGTGTCGGGATGGTCGGCCTGCCCAATGCCCTCATCGGCGCGCTCATCGGCGCGGCGGTCGGCGTCGCGGCACCCCAGATCATCCCGCAGGTGCTCCCCTGATCCTGCACGCCCCGATCGCCGCGCACCGAAGCATCACGGTGCGCGGCGATGTCGTTTCAGGGGTGCGGGACCACCGCCGCACGCAGTGACCTGGCCCGTGGGCCGGGCGGCTCAGCCGACGACAGACATCGCGATGCCGTCGAGGATGTCGTGCTCGCTCACGACGAGTTCGGAGATCCCCGCGCGCTGGGCCAGTTCGTCGGCCAGCACCTCGGTGATGACAGCGCCGCCGCCGATCACGTCGACCCGGCCCGGGTGCATGGGTCCGAGGGCAGCGCGCTGGTCGTGGTCCATGCCGATCAGGCGGTCGCACACCTCGTGCACCTCGGCCAGGCTCAGCCGGGTGAGATGGACTCGGGTGGAGTCGTATTCGGGCAGGTCGAGGGCAACGGCGGTGATCGTGGTCATGGTGCCCGCGACGCCGACCCAGGTGTGCACCTTGTCGACCGGAACCTTGGCGAAGGCCTCGTCCAGCTTGCTCTGCGCGAATTCCCGTGCGGCGTCGACCTGTTCGGCGGTCGGCGGGTTACCGGGCAGACAGCGCTCGGTGACGCGCACGCAGCCGATGTCGGCGGAAAACGCCGCCTGGACGCCGTCACCGTCGCCGACGACCAGTTCGGTGGACCCACCGCCCAGATCGACAACGACGAAAGGCCCTGCGTCAGCGGACAGTTCGCCGACCGCGCCGGCGAAGGACAGTCGCGCTTCTTCGTCGCCGGTGATCACCTCGGCGACGGCGCCGTCGACGACCCTGCCGAGTTCGGCGCGGGTCATCTCGAAGAAGTCGTCCCGGTTGGCGGCATCGCGGGTGGCCGAGGTGGCGACCATCCGGACCCGCGAAACATCCTGCGCGAGCATCAGATCGACGTAGTCGGCCAGCGCGACACGCGTCCGCTCGATCGCCTCCGGCGCGAGCCGGCCGGTGGCGTCGACACCCTGGCCGAGCCGCACGATCCGCATCTCGCGGTGCACATCGGTGAGACCACCGTCGGCGCCGACCTCGGCGATCAGCAGACGGATCGAATTGGTGCCGCAGTCCACCGCGGCGATGCGCTCAGTCATGATGTTCCTCCTGGTCGGCCCGGGCGCCGTGCGAGGTGGTGCAGGCGTCGCGTGCTGTCCGCGATTATGCCGGTTCGCCGGACTCGCGGGCGGCGGGCCAGTCGGCGGGGATCGCGGTACCGCGCAGTCCGGCGTCGGCCGCCAGTGCCACGGCTTCGTCACCGAACGGGTTGACGCCAGGTCCCTTGGCCAGCGAATGCGCGATCAGCACGTGCAGGCACTTGACCCGGTCGGGCATGCCGCCGCCGGTGAAATCGGTGCCGAGCGACTCGATCTCGTCGCGCTCGGCCAGGTAGCTCTCGTGCGCGGCGCGGTAGGCCGCGGCCAGCTCGGGGTCGGCGGCGAGACGTTCGGTCATCTCGCGCATCACCCCGGCCGACTCCTGCCTGCTCGCCTCGGCGGTCAGCCGGGGGTCGGTCAGGTAGTAGAGGGTGGGGAACGGCGTGCCGTCAGGCAGGCGCGGCGCGGTCTTCACCACGGCGGGCAGGCCGTCGGGGGTGCGGTAGGCGACGGCGAGGACACCGCGCGGCTCGCGGCCCAGCTGCTGGGCGATGATCTCGAGGTCGCGCTCGTTCGGTGCGGTCACCTTGGTCCTTCCGGGGCCGGTTCGGAGATGCTGCGCCACAGGTCGGTGTACCAGGGGTCGGGCGCCGCTGTTCGGGTGCTCATCGGCGGCGGCGCCGGTGCTTCGATGCCGGGTATCTGCACGATGTAGGGGGTTTCGCCGGGCATCACCAGGCGCAACCGGTCGCGGGCCTCGGAGCGGATGTAGGCCGGATCCTGCTGCTGGGCCCGGCGGTCACGCAGGACGGCCAGGTCGGCGTCCAGTTCCGCCCGCTGCTGGGCCAGCGCGGCCGCTTCGGCGCGCTGACTGAAGTAGGTGCGGGTCGGCACGGCCAGGGTCAGCGCCAGGCCGCACAGCACGGCAGCGAGGATCACCGCCTTGCCGGTCGAGAGACCGAGGATGGTGTGTTCGCTGCGCTCGAGCTTGCCGCTCGGCTTGCGCTTGCTCGTGGTCGCGCCGGTGGCGGATTCGGGGCGGCGCCGGGTGGTGCGTTTGGCCGCGGCGGGGCGGCCGGGGGCGTCGAGATGACTGGGGCGGGAGCGTGCGGCGCGCGACGTGCGGCGGTCACCGCGTCCACCCGGACTGGTTCCACGCGCACGTCGCTCGGTCATTCGCTACCGCCCCGTCATCTCAACCTGTACTGCGGTACTGCTGATCTCAGAATTCGCCGGTGAAACGCGGGAAGGCCACGTCACCCGCGTAGCGTGCCGAGTCACCGAGGGCATCCTCGATGCGCAGCAGCTGGTTGTACTTGGCGACCCGCTCGGAACGCGCGGGGGCGCCGGTCTTGATCTGACCCGAACCGACGGCGACCGCGAGGTCGGCGATGGTGGTGTCCTCGGTCTCGCCCGAACGGTGCGACATCATGGTCTTGTAGCCGTTGCGGTGCGCGAGCTCGACGGCGTCGAGGGTCTCGGTCAGGGTGCCGATCTGGTTGACCTTCACCAGCAGCGCGTTGGCGGCGCCCTTGGCGATGCCCTCTTCGAGGCGCTCGGGGTTGGTGACGAACAGGTCGTCGCCGACCAGCTGCACCTTGTCGCCGATGGCGTCGGTCAGCGCGACCCAGCCGTCCCAGTCGTCTTCCGACAGCGGGTCCTCGATGGAGACCAGCGGGTACCGGGTGAGCAGGTCGGCGTAGAACTCGCCCATCTCGGCGGCCGTGCGGACCTGGCCCTCGAACTTGTAGCCCTCACCGGGGGTGTAGAACTCGGTGGCGGCGACATCGAGCGCGAGCGCGACATCGGTGCCGAGCTTGTAGCCCGCGCGCTCGATGGCGACGCTGATCAGGTCCAGGGCCTCCACGGTGCCCGCGACGTCGGGGGCGAAGCCACCCTCGTCACCGAGACCGGTGGACAGGCCCTTCTCCTTGAGCACCGACTTCAGCGAGTGGTACACCTCGGTGCCCCAGCGCAGCGCCTCACGGAAGGTGGGGGCGCCGATCGGGGCGACCATGAATTCCTGGACATCGACGCCGGTGTCGGCGTGCGCGCCACCGTTGAGGATGTTCATCATGGGCACGGGCAGCACGTGCGCGTTCGGGCCGCCCAGGTAGCGGAACAGCTCGAGGCCCGAGGACTCGGCCGCGCCGCGCGCCACGGCCAGCGAGACGCCGAGCAGGGCGTTCGCGCCGAGGCGGGACTTGTCGGGGGTGCCGTCCAGATCCAGCAGGACCTGGTCGACGGTGCGCTGCTCGACGGCGTCGAGGCCGATGATGGCGGGCGCGATCTCGTCGAGGACACCCTCGACGGCCTTGGTGACACCCTTGCCGTTGTAGCGGTCGCCACCGTCACGCAGCTCGACGGCCTCGTGCTCGCCGGTGGACGCGCCGGACGGAACGTCCGCCCTGGTCAGGGTGCCGTCGTCGAGGGCGATCTCGACCTCGACAGTGGGATTGCCGCGCGAATCCAGAATCTCGCGCGCTCCGACCTGTTCGATGATGGCCACGAAAACGACTCCTTACGACTGAAGGCACGGTAGGTCTCACGGCTTGGTCCGTGCGGGTGCGAGCCTATCGCCTCGACGTGACGTCGAGTAACCGGCACTCCGGGCCGGAGCCGACTACACGCGGCGGCCGATGCTGTAGGTGGCCGCCCTGTCCCGCACGACCCGCATGTACTTGTTCGACTGGTTGTAGGCGAACAGGGCGCGCTGCCAGCCGTCGGCCGAGGTCAGGTCGCCGCCGCGGATGCACAGATACCGGGCGGCGGTGAGGGCGGCGTCGTCGATGTTCTGCGGGTCGAGCACGCCGTCGCCGTTGGCGTCGACCGCCCAGCGGCGCCAGGTCTCCGGGATGAACTGCAACGGCCCGACCGCGCGGTCGTAGGTGGTGTCACCGTCGAGGCTGCCGCCGTCGGTGTCGCGGATGTCGGCATTGCCCTTGGTGCCGTCGAGGGCGACGCCGATGATCGCAGGGCGCACCGTCCCGTCGGCGTCGACGCCGGCGCCGCGATGGGTGCCGTGTCCGCTCTCCACACTCGCGATCCCGGCCAGCGTGGTCCAGGCGATCCCGCATTCGGGCTTGGACCGCGCGAGCACCGCCGCCGCGTAGCCGTAGGCCTCCAGCGCGACCGGTTCGATGCCGACCGCCCCCGACTGCTCGTCGGCCCAGCCGCGTAACTGCTCGGCCGCGCGACCCGGCGCGTCCACATCGATCGCGGGTAACGCGGCACCCGGACCCGGCGGCATGTCGCCGGGGATCGACGCGAGCGAACTACACCCCGCGAGCAGCGCGGTCATCGCCACGGCGGCGAGGACGCCGACTTTCTGCACAGACACTCAACCCATCATCCAGGTCTGTGGCACCGACGGCACCTCTCACAGCGACTTCTCAGAGTGGGCCGAGGCAGATCGTCGTGCCCTCGCTCATCGATTGCTTGCGCGTCATCCGTGCCTCGCCGGGTGAACATGCCACGCCGTCGGAGTCGTATACCGAGGTCACCTGGCCGTCGGCGGTCGGTGCGGCGCAGTCGACCAGGGTGGGCATGTCACTCGAGGTGGCGAAACCGGTAACGCAGTCACCAGGTTTCGCGTAGCCGAGTTGCGCGGGGCTGACCGGGCCGAGGCAGACGACGACGATCAGATCGGTCTTCTCGTTACTGGTGACCGACACCGAGGTGGTGTTGGTGACGCCGAGGCATTCCGGCTTCGCGGGCGCCACGTACTGGGTCCGCACGGACAGCACCCGCGACGACGCGCCGGCACCGTCGCACGCGACTTTCGCCATCGGCTGCTCGGAGTAGCAGTCGCCGACCTGTGCCGCCGAGGCCGTCGTGGCGAACCCGTTCGGCTTCGTGCACACGACGACGGCGCGGCCGCCGAGCGAGGTCTGCGCGAAGGCCATGCGCGTGTCCTGGTATGCCCTGCAGGCATTGTCGGTGACCGGGACCTTCGTGTGCAGTTCGATCGCGATCACGTCGAGGCTCGCGCGCGAGGTGCCGCACGGCAGCCGTTCGATGGTCTCACCCGCCTTCTTGACATCGATGCAGTCACCGGCGACGAGACCGCCTGGGTCGACCGGGTTGTTCGCGGTCGGGGCAAGACACAGGGCGGTCGTCGCGGCGGTTCCCGGGGCGCTGGGCTCGGCAACAGCGCGGGTGGCATCGGGGTACTTCAGGCAGGCCAGCTCGAGCGGCCACTGGATCGGCTCCCTGCCGACGATCTTGTACATGGCAGTCGGTGCGGTGCAACCGTATTCGATCGGCTGCGGGCTGTTGCTCACGCAGTCGCCCACCGCCATCGTCGGCGGTTCGGGGCGGGTGAGCGCGTAGACGGTCACCCCGCCCGCCACCGCGACGATCGTCGCCAGGGCGACGAGGAGCCAAGGGAGGAGGCGCTTGCGGGCCGACCGGGTGGGTTCTGTCAGCGGTTCAGGAGGCACCGGAGTCGGGAACTCGACCGGCCTCCACTGGGCGGCAGGCTGCTGCGGTGACGGGTGCGCCATCGGGGTAGATCTCCTGAAAACAGTGGGGGGACAACCCGATGACATCGGGGGTGTCGCGCCATCCGTTACGGATATCCGTAGAGGAGGTTTCCCGGGTCTCCGGCCGGGTCGTCAGCCCATCAGATCCGCTGTCGCCTGATGAGTCGGCGCGGCGAGAACCATTGCCGGACAGCCTGATTCGACTACGCGACCGTGATCCAGCACGAGGAGCTGGGTGCAGTGCCTGGTGACCAGGGCCATGTCGTGGCTGATCAGCAGGACGGTGGTGCCGCGGTCGTTGCGGAGGTGGTCGAGCAGGGTCATGATCGCGGCGGCGGTGCCGGTGTCGAGGGCAGTGGTGATCTCGTCGCAGATCAGGACGGCGGGGTCGGCGGCGAGGGCTCTGGCCAGGGCGACGCGCTGGCGTTGGCCGCCGGACAGTTCGCGGGGATGGCGGGTCGCGAGGTCGGCGGGGAGTTCGACCGCGGTGAGCAGGGATTCGACGTGCGCCCGCACGTCGGTCTTCGGTACCCGGGCGATGCGGCGGAGCGGGCGCGCGAGGGTCTGCTCGACGGTGCGGCGGGGATTCAGTGCCGCGAGAGGGTTCTGGGTGACCAGCTGGATGCCGTTGACACCGGCCGTGATTCGGCGCCGACGGCCGATCGGGATACGAGCGCCCCGCAAGTCGAGCGAACCAGAGGCGGTGTTGTGCAGACCCGCGATCACCCGCGCAAGGGTCGTCTTCCCCGCGCCGGACGGGCCGACCACGGCCAGCGCTTCACCCGCGCGCACCGTGAAATCGATGTCGACAAGGATCTCGTGGCCGTCGGCGACCGCGCTGATCCCGTTGACGCGCAAGGCAGTCGCGCCGTCGGCTCCGTTCCCCCGCGACACCGTCACACTGTCGGGACCGGCAGCTCCATCCACGCCGCCAACGCCGACCTTGTCGAATCGACCTGGGGTCGAATCCTTGCCTGTGGACGGGAGAGCGGTCTCCGGCCCGGCGGCCCCCGCCTCGTCGATGACCGGCATACCGCCGGGCGGGTGGACCTCGACCACCGTGTCCGCGATGGCATGGACCGTGGTGGTGTCGTGACCGGAGAGGAGGACCGCGGTCGACTCGCGGACGGCGAGGTCGGCGATGAGGCGGGCGATGTCGGTGCGCAGGGCGCCGTGCAGGCCCGCGAGCGGCTCGTCGAGGACGAGTACCTCGGGGCGGCGGAGGAAGGCGCGGGCGAGGGCGACGCGGCGTTGCTGGCCGCCGGAGAGGCGGCCGCAGCGGCGGCGCAGGTGGGTGGCGTCGAGGCCGACCAGTTCGAGGGTGGCGCGGCGGTCGGCGGCGGAGGCGGCCGGCGCGGCTTCGGCGAGCAGCGCGCGCACCCGGAGCAGCGGATTCAGTTCGGAGCCGGGGTCCTGGCCGACGTAGGCGATCCGGGTGCGCCGGAAGGTCCGCAGCGCGCCGGAATCCAGCGCGAACACCTCGTGCCCCGCGACCAGCACCGCGCCTTCATATCTGGCGCCTGCGGGAAGATGGCCGAGCAGCGCCCGCATCGCGGTCGACTTACCCGCACCCGACGGACCGGTCAGCGCTGTGACCGTGCCTGCCTTCAACCGGAAGGACAGCGGCGCCAACAGCACCGCACCGGATTCGGCGACCACGGTCAACCCATCGACGACGGCGGCGTCGCCGGCATCGACCACCGATATCCCACCGCCAGCCGTCACCTGGTCCGACGCGAGGGGATCAGTGCTCGTCTGATCGATAGTCCTGCCGGTGGATTCACCCACCGTGGGCCTGCTCTTCGCGACACCACCGGTGACCACCAGGTTCACCCCGACCGCGACGATCGCGATAGCCGCGCTCGGAGCCAGCACCGCCCACGGGTTGAGCAGTAGGCCGGAGGCATTGTCGCGCACCATATTCGCCCAATTGTTGTCATCGAGAGCGGGCACGCCGAGGAAGGAGACGGTACTGACGAGGTAGACGGCGACGACGAACCGCAGGCCTAGCTGGGTGGTGAAGACCGACCGCAGGTTCGGCAGAATCTCCCGGAAGACCACATGGGACAGGGACTCTCCGCTGGCGATCGCCGCTTCGACATAGCCGCTGGTCGCGATGCTCGACGCGGCGGCCGCGAAGATCCTGGCGCAATAGGGCACACCGAACAGCAGCGACACCGTGATCAGCGCGAACACCCCGCCCTGCGGCCATGCGGTGAGGACAAGCAGGATGCCGAGCACCGCGGGCAACAGGATCACCAGATCGCCACCGAGTTCGATCACCGAACCCGCACGCGGGCGGACCGCCGCCACCGCACCGAGCACCGCCGACAACACGGTCACCGCCACCGCGATCACCGCCGACACCACCAGCAGCTGGGTACCGCCGGCGAGCAGATGACTCAGCACATCCCGGCCGAGCCGATCGGTCCCGAGCACCGCTCCCCCACCGGGCGGCCCGAACGGCATCCCGACCGCCCGCTCGGCGGGATAGGGCGCGAGTAACGGCCCCACCACCGCGACGAGCGCGACCAGCCCCACCCCAGCCGCCGCCGACCACCGCCACCACCACGCCCGGGCGTTCATCGCGCACCTCCCGATGCCCAGTTCCGGACGAAGTCGGCCGCCGCGAGCAGGGCCATGATGAGGATGGCGGTGAGTGCGACGACCGCGGCGACCGTCGCGGTGTCGCGGTCGGCGACCGATCCGGCCAGCACCGCACCGACTCCCGGGTAGTTGAACAGGGTTTCCACGACCAGCGCGCCGCCGAAGAGCATGCCGACGGAGGTGGCGTAGCCGGCGACGATGGTCGGCGCGGCGAAGGGCAGCATGTGCCGCACCAAGACGGTGCGGGCCGGAAGTCCCTCCAGCACTGCACTCTCTACGTGCGGCGCGGTGGCCACATCGTGCAGTGCCGAGCGCACCACCCGAGCGTTCCAGCCGATCTGCGGTATCGCCAGGGCGAGCACCGGCAGGATCAGCATCTCCGGGCCCGCGGGGAAACCGGAGCGGTCGGTGATGGTGACCGCGGGCAGCAAACCCGTGGCCAACGAGAACACCAGGATCAGGAGTGTCCCGCAGACGAATTCGGGAACCGCGACCGCGACCGTGCTGGCCGGCTGCAGGAAGCGCGCGCCAAGGGCGGTCGGCCGCACCGCCCACCAGCAGCCGAGCACGAGCGAGGTCGCGACGGTGAGCAGTAGCGCGATCCCGCCGAGCAGCAAGGTCTGCGGAAACTTGTCGGCGAGCAGCGCACCGATCGAGTTGCCGCGCGCGGTCTGCCCGAAGTCACCGGTCAGCACGCCGGAGAGCCAGTGCCAGAACTGCACCGGCACTGCGCGGTCGAGGCCGAGCTCGTGTTCCTTCGCGGCGAGCTCGGCCTGTCCGGCATCCCTGCCCAGCGCCGAGCGGGCCGCGCTGCCGGGCAGCAGGTCCACCGCCACGAAGACGATGGCCAGCAAGGCCAGCAGCAGCGCGATCCGCCGAAGCAGTGGCAGGGCGAAGGTTTTCACGGCGATCACGCCAGCCAGGCACGTTCCAGCTGGACGCGGGCGAAGCCGCCGAGGGTCGGCAGACCTCGCACCGGCGCGGCGGCGATGTCGATGCCGTCGGCCATGCCCCACACCAGATAACCGCCACGCTCGAACTCGATGCGCTGGATGTCGCGGACCGCCTTGGCGTAATCGTCACCAGAGGCGGCGAGCGCCTTGGCGGTGGCCGCGTCGAACTCCGGGTCACGGAAGGCGGTTTCGTTGCGGTTGGTACCCGAGGTCATCAGCTTGTCGGCGAAGAAGAGCACCGAATCGTTGGTACCCCACGACACCGTGTAGAGCGGTGCGTTCAGCCAGGTCTGGTCGTAGAAGGACGTGGGTTCGACCGCCTGTACATCCAAGCGGACGCCGATCTCGGCGAGCTGGGTGGCGATCACCTTCGCCGATTCCACCTCGCCGGGCACCTCGGCCTTCGTCACGAACGGATAGCTGCGGCCGGTATCGAAATTCGCCTCGCGCAGCAGGGTTTTGGCGCGCTCGATGTCGCGGTCACGACGCGCGAGCGCGGTGTCGTAGCGCGGGTCGGCGGTGCCGAGGATGTCGGCGGCGGTGGTGCCGTAGCCGGAGTGCACCTGGTTGACCAGCGCGGTCCGGTCGACGCCGAGACGCAGCGCGGTGCGCACCCGCGCGTCGGCGAACGGGCCGTCGGCGACGCGCATCGCCACGCCGAGCATGGTGTCGTTCGCGCGCCGGACCACCTGCAGGTCGCCACGGCCCGTCGCGGTGCGTCCGGCGATCGCGCCGACATTGGAGGCGAGGTCGATCTGGCCGCCGAGCGCGGCATTGCCGAGCGCGGTGACGCTGTCGAACATGGTCACCTCGATCGCGTCGAGCAGCGGCGGGGTGCCGTGCCATTGCTCGTTGCGGACCAGCCTGGCATTGCCGCCCTGATAGGACTCGAGCCGGAAGGGGCCGGTGCCGATCGCGGCGGCGAAGTCGGTGGTGCCCTGCGGAACGGTGAAGGTCATGAGCCGAAGCAGCAGTGGCAGTTGGGTATTGGGCGCGGACAGGGTGAACACGACGCGGTTCGGGCCGTCGGCGGCGATATCGCTCTCGGCCACCGGCATCTTCGACGCGCCGCCGACCGAGCGCAGGCGGCGCATCGACCACACCACGTCCTCGGCGGTGACCGGTGCGCCGTTGTGGAACTTCGCGCCGTCGGCGATGGTGAATGTCCAGCGGCGGTTGTCGGCGGAGGGCTCCCAGCGCGAGGCCAGTCGCGGCGCGACGGTCGGGTCGGCGCCGGGGACGGTGAGCGCGTCGTAGACGAGCGAGGCGATCAGGAAGTCGCTGTCGTTGCTGAGATTGGCGTGCGGATCGCGCTCGATCCGGGCGGTGGTGCCGAGCGCGCCGACGCGCAGCGTGCCGCCCTTCTTCGCGGGCCCGTCGGCCCCCTCGTCGCTCGTGCACGCGGCCGCCAGCAGTAGTGCGGTGACGCCGAGCCCGGATTGCAGGAGTTGCCTGCGTGTGAAACCCATCGTGTTGCCTCCCTCTAACCGCGTGCGCCGCACCACTTTTCCTGGCGTCGCAAACTAGGCGAGGCTAGCCTAAAGTGCGGGCCGAGTGGTGGGGATCCTCGCGACCGTCGCCGAACCGCAGCCGGGCTGGACACCCCCCGAATGTCGCCCCTTCGGACACTTCGGGTAAAACACCGTGTTATATGAATTAGCTATTTCTCAGCTGATATCTTAGGTAAGTCTTGCCTAATTAGAAAACAAGCACTACCTTCGCTCATCGAGTCTCCGATCACCCGTGTTCGACCGATGCGAAGAAGGGAAGGCCGGTGAAAAGCGTTCTGTCCGAACGTATGACACTTCACCTGCACGACATCGAACATCGCGAGCTACCGCCCGACGCCGCCACGGCCGTCCGCGCGCTCGCGACCGACATCCGACACCGATTAGGTGACGCACCCCACACCGAGACCTTGCACGACCCCGTGCTGCTGGCCCAGGTGCGCGACCGCGCCGCCGAACTCCCCGACGCCGTCCGCCACGCCGTGCGACCGCCCGCCACCGCGGCGGGCGCCACCGTCGTGCGGGGCCTGTGCGTCGACGACGCCGAATTCGGCCCGACCCCGCCGCACTGGCAGGCCGCGGCCACCGCGGCGGCCGACCCACGGCACACCGGCTCGCTCGAACTCGACATCGCGCTGCTGCTGCTGGCACGGTGCGCGGGCGAGCCGTTCGGGTGGCAGGGCCAGCAGAACGGCAGGCTGGTCAACAACATCCTGCCCGCCGTCGGCCACGAGGACGAGCAGTCCGGCGCGAGCAGCTCCACCTTGCTCAGCCCGCACAGCGAGGACGCCTTCCACGCCGCGCGGGCGAACCTGCTGATGCTGACCTGCCTGCGCAATCCCGACCGGGTCGCGACCACGGTGTCGTCGGTGGGTCAGGTGCGGTTGCCCGAGGAGGATCTGCGCGCGCTCGCCGTGCCGACGGTGCCGATCCTGCCCGACGTGTCCTACGGCACCGATTTCGATCAGCCCGCACCCGCGCTGCCGACCATCTGGTTCGACGAAACAGGTAGTCCCACACTGCGTTACGATCCCGCCTATACCCCGCTCGACGATGCCGACCCGGTATTCAGAGCGGCCTATGCCCGCCTCACCGCCGAGCTCGCCCGGGTCTGCCACGCGCCCGCGCTGGCTCCGGGAGAGGTCCTGCTGGTGGACAACGACGTCGCCGTCCACGGCCGGGTGCCGTTCCGCGCCCGCTACGACGGCACCGATCGCTGGCTCAAACGCGTCAATGTCCGGTTGCCCGAACGTCGCAGGCGCCCGCAGGAGTCGTCCGAGAATGGGTATGGGCAACAGGTGGTCGCGCCGTTCCGGGCGAGCACTGATCGGACAGCAGAGCGGGGCAGGACAGATGAACGAGGATCCGTTGAACAACCGTGACCGGAGCATCCCGCTGCGGGTGCTCTCGCGCAGCGACCTGGCCGACGTGCCGATCACCCCGGCGGAGGTGGTCAGGGCCGTCGAGGAGGCGTATCTCGCCTTCGCGGCAGGCGAATCCGACAACCCGCGCAAGCTGAGCGTCGCCGATCCCGGCGGTTCCTCGGTGTCCTACGCGATGCTCGGCCGCGACGGCAGGCGCCGGGTGGTTGCCATGAAGACCTCCTACAAGTTCGATCCCGGCCACGACCGCAGCACCAAGCGGTACTACACCACCATCACCCTCTACGACGACACCACCGGCGCGCCCATCGCGATGATGGACTGCGCGCGGGTCGGCGCCTTACGCACGCCCGCGGTGTCGGCACTGCTGGTGCGCGAGACCGTGCGACGGGGTGCGGAGAGCGCGCTGCTCATCGGCACCGGCACCCAGGGCCGCAACGCCCTGCCGCACCTGCTGGCGGTGAATCCGCAGCTGCGCAAGCTGATGGTGTTCGGCACCCATCCGGAGGGTTTGGCCGCGGTACACACCCATCTCGCCGACGCGGCGCCGCACGCGCTGCTCGAGGTGGTCGACGATCCGTACGCGGCGGCCGCCACCGCCGACGTGGTGCTGGCGACCGCGGGGCCCGGCACCGAGGTCGCCCTCGAATCCGCCCATCTCGCACCGGGTTCGGTGGCGGTGCTGGTCGGTTACGGGCTCGCGCCGTCGACCCTGGTCGAGGCCGACCGGGTGGTCGCCACCAGCGCCGCGCAGATGGCGCTGACCGGCACCGATATGGCCGGGCCGGACGGGACGCTGCGCAGCGTCGATGCCGAACTGCCGCAGATCCTCACCCGCAGCACACCCGCACGGCGCAGCGAGGATGAGAAGATCTTCGTCTACAACAGTGGGCTGGTGCTCACCGATATCGCGGTCGCGCACGCGCTGGCGGCCCGTGCCATCGCCGAGGGACGGGGTACCGAGGTGCCGTTGTGGGACTGACGGACGCCGGTTCCGGTGGCGGCGTCGGTGGTTCGTCCGCCGACGCCGCCGTCCTGCGTCGGGCGGGTGAGCCGCAGCCGGGTCATGATCGGCCGGCGCACTGTGCGCCGCCGATGCCCGCTCGGATCGGCGTGGTGGAACACCGGCTGCTCGAGGCTCCGCGGCTGCTCGGCGATATCGCGGAGGTTGTCGGCGGACCCTTCCACGTGATGTTTCCCGACCGGGTCGCGATGAACATCAACGCCTTCCATGCCGCGTTCACCGACGCCGGAGTCGACGGGTTCGTGTACTTCGGGAAGAAGGCGAACAAGGCGGCGTGCGTGGCCAGGGCCTGTGCCGAGAACGGCGCCGGCATCGATGTCGCCAGTATCGGTGAGCTGGTCGCGGCGCTGGCGCAGGGAGTGCGCGGCGAGGATCTGATGGTGACCGGGCCCGCGAAGTCCGACGAGCTGTTGTGGCTGGCGGCGCGGCACCGGGCGCTGATCGCGATCGACGCGCTCGACGAGCTCGATCGGCTCACCGAACTCGGGGTACCTGCCCGCATCCTGCTGCGGGTGCTGCCCGGCGGCTCGACCAGCCGTTTCGGTCTAGACCCCGTCGAGTTGGAACAGGCCGTGCAGGCGGTGGCCGTCGAAGGCCCGATCACGCTGTCCGGCTTCAGCTTTCATTTGTCCGGCTATGACGCCATGGCCCGTGCCGAGCAGGCTGTCGCACTGGTCGGGCACTGTCTGCGGGCACGGGCGGACGGTCACCCGGCCGACACGATCTCGATCGGCGGCGGGTTCGGGGTGAACTACCTCGATGCCGACGCGTGGGCGCGGTTCCAGGACAACCTGAGCGAAAGCTGGTTCCATGCCGACCAGCCCACCGGTGGCTACTACCCGTATCACTTCCCGGCCCCGGGCGCGGACATGCTGACCGCGATCCTCATCCACAACGATCTGGCAGGACTGGTGCGCGACAACGGGATCCGTCTCGCGGTCGAGCCGGGCCGGGCGCTACTGGACCGGGCGGGTAGTTCCGTGTTCCGCGTCCAAGGCGTGAAAACCCGTACCGCACAGAGCGAACCGTACGACATCCTCACCGTCGACGGCACCAGCCTGAGCCTGTCCGAGCAGTGGTTCGCCAGCGAATACCTGCCCGATCCCGTGCTGTGGCCGCCACGATCCGGCCATCGCACCCCCACCTGTGTCGGCGCCACCACCTGCCTGGAGTCCGACCTGCTGAGCAGGCGGCGGATCCCGCTGCCGCGTCGCGCCCGCGTCGGCGATCTGCTGATCTACCCGAACACCGCCGGGTATCAGATGGACTCCAACGAGTCCCCGTTCCACGAACTCCCGCTCCCGCCCAAGGTCGTGGTGCGCGAGGCAGGCGACCGGTTGCGCTGGAGTATGGACGCCCGCTGATCCACCCGAGCTCCCAATCCGATGGAGGAATTTCCCATGGCTCTCGTCACGCGCGTGACGGATCTGATCGGCCGCACTCCCCTGTTCGAACTCGCCGTCACCGACTCCGGTACCCGGCTGCTGCTCAAGCTCGAACAGTTCAATCCGACCGGCGCCGCCAAGATCAGAATGGCCAGGTCGATGGTGCTCGACGCGGAGCGGCGAGGTTTGCTGCGCGATGGCGGGCATATCATCGAGTCGACGTCCGGCAACACCGGGCTCGGCTTGGCGGTGGTCGCGGCCGAACGTGGCTATCGATTCACCGCCGTGGTCGACAACCACGCATGTAAGGACAAACTGCGCGCGATGCGGGCCATGGGCACCGACCTGGTGTTCGTCGCCGACGACGGTGACGACGAGCTGGCCACCTCGGCACGAGAGGACCTCGCCGAGGCGATGGCGGCCGCCCGCGACGACGCCTACTTCACCGAACAGCACAACAACGACGCCAATGCCGTCGGCTACTACGCGGTGGCCGAGGAATTGCTGGCCGAGGTCGAGCGGGTCGACATCCTGCTCTCGGCGGTCGGCACCGGCGGCTCGCTGTTCGGCACGGCCACCCGGCTGCGCGAGCTCGGCCTGCCCGCCCGGGTGATCGGCGTCGAGCCGGTCGGTTCCATCGCCTTCGGCGGCGAGGGCGGCCCGTACTGGCAGTCGGGCACCGGGACCCCGCCCGGCGCGACCATCGGCACCGCCGTCGACTACTCCCAGCTCGACGAGGGCGTGAAGGTCGGCGATGTCGACGCCTTCGCCACCGCGCGCGCCGTCGCCAGGACACACGGTCTGCTGATCGGCGGTTCGGCGGGCGGTTCGGTGCACAATGCCTTGGCGCGGCTCGAGGAATTCCCGGCCGGGTCGACCGTGGTCACCATCGTGTGCGACGGTGGCGAGAAGTACCTCGACACCGTGTTCGACGACGACTGGATGGCCGCGCGCGACCTGCTCGACCCCGCCGCCGAATGCGAGATCACCACGCTGCTGCGCCGCTACTCGCCGCTGCGGCGCCACGACGAACTGCTGGAGGTCAGGTGAGCGCGATCGCGCGCCACACGAGCAGCCGCCCCGGGGCGACCCGGAGCCTGCGGGTCGGCGCCCAGGGGCGCCACCTGTGGAACCGTCCCGGAGCGGGCGGGTGATCGGCACGCGGGCGGACAGCGGCGCACTGGCCAGGCTGGCGACGCCGATCGCGTTGACGCAGCTGGCGCAGATCGCGGTCTCGACCACCAACCTCGCGCTGATGGGCACGCTCGGGGTGGCCGAGGTCGCCGCCGGTGGCCTGGCGCTGGTGCTGTTCAACCAGATCCGCACCATGTGCGTCGGGTTGATCACCGGCACCGGCAATCAGATCGCCGGGGCGCTCGGCGCGGCGGGGAAGCGCGGCGACTCGGCCGACGACGAGGTGCGCGGCGTGGTGCGCGCGGCGTTCGTCATCGCCACCATCGCGGGTCTGCTCGGTGGGGCCCTGCTGATCGGGCTCGGCTGGGCGCTGTCGTGGCTGGGCCAGGACGAGGGCGTGCTCGCCCTCGCCAGGCCGATGATGATCGCGCTGGCGCCCGGCCTGCTGCCGTGTCTGTGGTTCCAGGTGCTGCGCCAGTACACCGTCGGCATGCAGCGACCGCAGGCGCTGCTGCTGGTGACGCTCGGTTCGGTCGCGCTGAACCTGGTGCTCGCGCTGACCTTCATCCACGGCTGGGCCGGGATTCCGGCGAGCGGCCTGACCGGCGTCGGCATCGCGACCTCGCTGGTCTTCCTGATCACCTTCGCGGTGTTCTGGGCGATGGTGCGCCACGACGAGCGACTCGGCCCGACACTGCCGTCCACGCCGTGGCCGGTGCGCTGGGCGACCGTGCGCGAGGAATTGCGCCTCGGCACCCCCATCGCGCTGACCTACGGGTCGGAAGCGGGCATGTTCTCGGTGCTGGCACTGGTGATGGGCAGCTTCGGGCCTGCCGCGCTGGCCGCGCACAATGTCGTCTACCAGATCATCTACATCGTGTTCCAGGTGGCGATCGGCATCTCGCACGGTGCGTCGATCCTGGTCAGCCACGCCGTGTCGCGCGACGAGTACAGCCACGCCAAGAACCTGGCCTGGGTGGCGCTGCGGCACGCGGGCATCGTCGCCGCGGTCACCGGCGTGGTCTATGTTGCCGCGCCGAACCTGGTGCTCGCGCCGTTCCTCGACTCCGGCGACACCGACACGATCGCCATCGCGCACACGCTGCTGCTCATCGGCATCGTCCTGCAATTCTTCGACGCCGCGCAGAACATCGGTACCGGCCTGCTGCGCGGGCTCAAGGAGACCTCGGCGGGCTTCCGGCTGTCGCTGGTCGGCTACTGGGGCGTCGGCCTCCCCGCGGCCCTGCTGTTCGCGTTCCCGCTCGGCCTGGGCGCGGCCGGCGTGTGGTGGGGCCTCACGGCAGGCCTGGCCACCACCGCGGCGCTCATGCTGCGCAAGTACTTCGCCCTGCTCGACCAGGCGAGCACCGCGCGTCCCCTGCGGGTGCCTGCCACTCAATCGCGCTGACAACACGGCCCCGGTTCCGAGTGGAGCCGGGGCCGTGTTCGTCTCAGATATTCACGCCGTAGTCGCGGGCGATGCCCGCCAGGCCGGAGGCGTAGCCCTGGCCGATCGCGCGGAACTTCCACTCGTTGTTGTGGCGGTACAGCTCGCCGAAGACCATGGCGGTCTCGGTGGAGGCGTCCTCGGACAGGTCGTAGCGGGCCAGCTCGACGCCGGTGTTGGCGTCGGTGACGCGGATGTAGGCGTTGCGGATCTGGCCGAAGGACTGGCCGCGGGCCTGGGCGTCGTGGATCGACACCGGGAAGAAGATGTTGGTGATCGTCGGCGGGGTGGCGGCCAGGTCGACGTTGATCACCTCGTCGTCGCCGTCGCCCGCGCCGGTCAGGTTGTCACCGGTGTGCTCGATGGTGCCTTCCGGCGAGCGCAGGTTGTTGTAGAAGATGAAGTGCTGGTCGGAGAGCACTTTCAGGTTGGCGCCGGTCGCCAGCGCGCTGGCGTCGAGGTCGTGATCGGCGCCGGTCGTCGTCCGCACGTCCCAGCCCAGACCCACCGCCACCTTGGTGAGGTTGTCGGTCTGCTTCGACAGCGAGACATTGCCGCCCTTGGCGAGCGTGACAGTCATTTCAGTTTCCTTTCTCTGCCCAGGTCCGCAGGGTTTCGACCCGGCCCTCCAGTGCGCGCAGTTCGGACTCGTCGAGCACGGTGCGCTGAATGCCACGGTCCACCGCGAAGGCCGACTGGCGATGGTCGTCGATCACGTCCACATCGAGCTGCACGGCGGTGTAGTCGTCCGCCGCAGGCATCTGCTCGGCGATCACCTTCGCCCGTCCGCGCGCGCACAGCGCGACATTGCCGCCGCCCAGGATCAGCAGCGCCACCTCGGGCTGGGCCCGCAGCCGGGCCAGCGAACCGCGATCGGACTTGAGGCTGATGAGAATCCGCCGGTCGCCCGCGCGCACCGGCCACGAGACGGGAATCGCGTGCGGCGCGGGATCGGTCGTGACCAGCACCGCGATCGTCTCCTGCGGCCACACCGGCAACACGTCGAGCTCAGGGTGATCGGTCGCGTAATCCTGCTCGGCCGGATCGACTTCTGTTGCCATCTACCTCACCTCGACGATCGTCGGACACCACGTGGCCCGCCGCGAACGGCGAGCGCACCCCCGAGTCTAAAGCGGTGTGCCACATGCCCGCTGGCTCGCGCCGGATTGTCCGGCAGATCTCAGCAACGTCTCAGCCGTCACCCGCGCGCACTTTTCGATTAGCTGACCGGTAACTACTTCGGCCAGTAGGCGCGCCATTCCTGCGCCGTCAACGAGAGACGTTCGCCACGTGCGGATTCCGCGGCGTCCTCAGCGGCGCGGATGGCGGTGGCGAAGTCGAGGGTGGCCTTACGCAGGCGTTCCTCGGCGGAATCCGGCCCACCGAGCTCGACTACGCGCAGCGTGCCGGGGACCAGATCGTCGGGCAGGCCCGCCAGGGAACTGCGCGAGCGGACCTTTTCGGCCAGCGCCAGCGCGGGCTGGGCCATGGCGATGCCGTCGAGGCAGGAGCGGCGCGACTTCTCCGCGGATTTGCGCTCCTCCCACGCCTTTTCCTGGGCGGCGATCTTGTCGGCCACCGAGGTGCCCGCCGGCAGGTCGGCCGCGGTCAGGTGCGGGCTGCGGTTGACCAGCTTGCCGACCAGCGTCGCTGCCACCTCGTCGACGGTGAATTCGCCTGCGGCTTCGGCGATCCGGGAATGGAACAGCACCTGCAGCAGCAGGTCGCCGAGTTCTTCCTTGATGGTCTCGTAGTCGCCCGCCTGGATGGCGTCGAGCAGCTCGTAGGTCTCCTCGAGCAGGTAGGGCCGCAGCGAGTCGTGGGTCTGGGTGGTCTCCCAGCCGCCGAAATGCCACAGCCGGTCCATCACCTCGACCGCTCCGGCGAGTCCGGCCGCGACGACGGCGGTGTCGGCCGCCTCCTGGGTAGCCTCGCCGCCCATCAGACCGGCGTCGCTTCCGTCGGCACCGAAAGATCCACCATGCCTTGCGGTTTGCCGTCCAGCGCGAGCAGCAGATCGGCGACGAACTGCAGCACGGTGACATCGCGCACCCGGTCGGCGCCGACGCTGTCGGTGACCCGGGGCAGCGGCAACTGCACCAGGCCGCTGGCCGCGCGGTAGGTCGCGCTCGGGTAGAGCCGCTTGAGCCGGAGCTGTTTGGAATCGGGCAGATTCAGCGGCGCGATCTTGAGTGTCGTTCCGGTGACCACGATCTCGGACACGTCGTAGGCGCGGGCGAGCAGGCGCAGCTTGGCCACCGACACCAGCCTGCCGACCTCCACGGGCAGCGGGCCGTACCGGTCGACGAGCTCCTCCACGACCGCGGCCAGCGCCGGATCGTCCTGCGCGGCGGCGAGTTTGCGGTAGGCCTCGAGCCGCAGCCGGTCGCTGGCGATGTAGTCGGGCGGGATGTGCGCGTCCACCGGCAGGTCGATGCGCACCTCTTTGTTCTCCTCGGTGACGATCGGCTTGCCGTCGGCGGCCGCGCGATACGCCTCGACGGCCTCGCCGACCAGGCGCACGTACAGGTCGAAGCCGACGCCAGCCACATGGCCGGACTGCTCGGCGCCGAGCACATTGCCCGCGCCGCGGATCTCGAGGTCCTTCATCGCCACGGCCATGCCCGCGCCGAGGTCGGAGTTCTGGGCGATGGTGGCCAGGCGGTCGTAGGCGGTCTCGGTGAGCGGCTTCTCCGGCGGGTACAGGAAGTAGGCGTAGCCGCGCTCGCGGGACCGGCCGACGCGGCCGCGCAGCTGGTGCAGCTGCGACAGGCCGAGGGAGTCCGCGCGTTCCACGAGGAGGGTGTTGGCGTTGGAGATGTCGAGGCCGGTCTCGATGATCGTGGTGCAGACCAGCACGTCGTATTCGCGCTGCCAGAAACCCTGCACGGTGCGCTCTAGCTGGTCCTCGTTCATCTGGCCGTGCGCGACGACCACGCGTGCCTCGGGCACCAGGTCGCGAATCTTCTTGGCCGCCTTGTCGATCGAGGACACCCGGTTGTGCACGTAGAACACCTGACCGTCGCGCATCAGCTCACGGCGGATGGCGGCGGTGACCTGCTTGTCGTTGTAGGCGCCGACATAGGTGAGGACGGGGTGCCGTTCCTCGGGCGGGGTGAGGATGGTCGACATCTCGCGGATGCCCGCCAGGCTCATCTCCAGGGTGCGCGGGATCGGGGTGGCCGACATGGTGAGCACGTCGACGTGGGTGCGCAGGGCCTTGATGTGTTCCTTGTGCTCGACGCCGAAGCGCTGCTCCTCGTCGACGATGACCAGGCCGAGGTCCTTCCAGCGCACGCCGGTCTGCAACAGCCGGTGCGTGCCGACCACGATGTCGACCGCGCCGTCGGCCATCCCGGCCATGATCTCCTTGGACTCGGCCGCGTCGGTGAACCGCGACAGGCCCTTCACCGTCACCGGGAAACCGGCGACCCGCTCGGTGAAGGTCTGCAGGTGCTGCTGGGCCAGCAGGGTGGTCGGTACCAGCACGACGACCTGCTTGCCGTCCTGGACCGCCTTGAACGCGGCGCGCACGGCGATCTCGGTCTTGCCGTAGCCGACGTCGCCGCACACCACGCGGTCCATCGGGACCGCCTTCTCCATGTCGGCCTTGACGTCGGTGATGGCCGTCATCTGGTCGACGGTCTCGGTGAACGCGAACGCGTCCTCCATCTCCTGCTGCCACGGTGTATCCGGGGCGAAGGCGTGACCCGGCGCCGCCTGGCGGGCCGCGTAGAGCTGCACCAGCTCGCCCGCGATCTCGCGAACGGCCTTGCGTGCCTTGCGTTTCGTGTTCGCCCAGTCGGAACCGCCGAGCTTGGACAGGCTCGGCAGTTCGCCGCCGACGTAGCGGGAGAGCTGGTCGAGCGATTCCATCGGCACGAACAGCCGGTCGCCGGGCTGGCCGCGCTTGCCCGGCGCGTACTCGATGACGAGGTACTCGCGGCGGGCGCCGCCGATGGTGCGCTCGATCATCTCCACGAAGCGGCCGATGCCGTGCTGGTCGTGTACGACCATGTCGCCCGCGGTGAGCGCGAGCGGGTCGACCTGGTTGCGGCGCTTGGCAGGTAGTCGCTTGCCCTCGGTGGGGGCGGTGACCCGGTTGCCTGTCAGATCGGATTCGGCGACGACCACCAGGCTCGCGTCGTCGAAGATCAGGCCGTCGTGCAGCGAACCGCACAGCACACCGACCACACCCGGCTCCGGCACCGCGCCCGCCGCCAGGGCCGCTGCCGGCACCTCGGCGTCGGCGAGGCGTTCCAGAATGCGTTGCGCCGTACCGTGTCCGGTCACCACGACGACCGCGCGACCGCCGGTGGCCACGTGCGCGCGCAGCGACGCGAACATGGTCGCGACCAGTTCCTCGGACCCGCGTGCGGTAGGACCGGCCATTACAGGCAGGTTCACCTCCACCGGATCGCCGGAGCTGAGCGGGCTCAGCGTCCACCACGGCAACCCGAGTTCGTCGGCGCTGGTGTGCAGTTCGGGCAGGCTGCGGTAGCCGGAGGCGGCCAGGTCGAGGCCATGCGCGCCCAGTGGCGCGTCGCTTCCGAAAGACGCGGCGGTCCACGAGGCTTCGAGGAATTCCTCACCGGTGCGCACGAGATCGGCGGCGCGGGTGCGGATCTTCTCCGGATCGCACAGCAGCAGGTGGGTGCCTGCGGGCAGGGCCTCGGTGAGCAGGCTCAGCTTGCCGGGCGCGAGCACCGGAAGCAGGGCTTCCATGCCGTCGACCGGGATGCCCTCGGCGATCTTGTCCAGCATCTCGACCAGGGCGGCATCGGCCGCGTTGTCGGCGGCGACGGCGGCGGCGCGTTCGCGCACCGGCTCGGTGAGCAGCAGTTCGCGACAGGGCGGCGCGACGATGGTGTCGAGGGTGTGCTCGCTCAGCGAGCGCTGATCGGCCACCGAGAACGGGCGCAGCTCGGTGACCTCGTCGCCCCAGAACTCCACGCGCACAGGGTGATCCGCGGTCGGTGGGAACAGGTCGAGGATGCCGCCGCGCACCGCGAACTCGCCGCGCTTGCCGACCATGTCGACCCGGGTGTAGGCGAATTCCACCAGGCGGGCGAGCAGGGCGTCGAAGTCGTAGTCGGCGCCGACGCGCAGCACGATCGGTTCGATATCGCCGAGACCCGCCGTCATCGGCTGCATCAGCGAGCGCACCGTGGTCACCACGACGCGCAGCGGCTCCGGAAAGACCGGGTCGTCGGGGTGGGCCAGCCTGCGCAGTACCTCGAGCCTGCGGCCCACCGTGTCGGGGCCGGGCGAGAGCCGTTCGTGCGGCAGCGTCTCCCAGGACGGGAACATCGCCACCGACGGACCGAGCATCTCGGCCAGCTCGACGGTCAGGTCGTCGGCCTCGCGGCCGGTCGCGGTGACAACGACCAGCGACTGCTGGGCCGCGATCGTCCCGGCGACGAACGGGCGCACCGCCGAGGGCGCGACCAGTTCCACCCCGGACTTGCCGACCAGGTCGGCAACCGTCCGCAGCGCGGCGTCACCCCCAGCCGCCTCGGCCAGACCGGCGAGCGGAGGACGAAGGGAGGACATGAACGCTCCTGATACGCAGACGGGATGTTCCGGGTCGAGTCTAATCACCGGCCCCGACACGTTCGGCGCACGCCTCCCGCCCCGCCGCGGTGAGGTCTCGGGTCGCGCCCGACGAGGTGATGTCCCCCGCGCACGCGTACCGTCGAGGTCGTGAGTCTGGCTCAGCGGGAACGCCACGCCCTGGTGGCGACAATGATCGAAGCGGGCCCGTCGGCCCCGACCCTGTGCGGTACCTGGACGGTGCACGACCTGGCCGCCCATCTGGTGGTCAGGGAGCGCAGGCCGGATGCCTCACTGGGCATCCTGGTGAAGCCGCTGGCCGGATACCTCGACGCGGCCCAGGACAAGATCGCGCAGCGCCCCTTCGCCGAACTCGCCGAACTGGTCCGCACCGGACCGCCCTGGTGGTCACCGCTGCGGCCGGTCGACGCGTTCGCCAACCTCACCGAGATGTTCGTGCATCACGAGGACGTCCGCCGCGCCGAACCCGGTTGGACGCCACGGGAATTGGCGGCGAGCGACGAGTCGCGGCTGTGGTCGGCGCTGCGCGCGGTCGCCCGTGCCGCCTATCGCAAGGCACCCGTCGCGGTGGCGCTGGCGACGCCGGACGGCGACCGGATCACCGCGCACAAGGCGCCCGGTGCCGAGGTCGTGCTCACCGGCAAGCCGTCGGAGCTGTTGCTGCACGCGTTCGGCCGCAACGAGGTCAGGATCGAGACCACCGGCGACGAGGCCGACATCCGCGCGGTGCTCGCCACCGACCGCAGCGTCTAGAGCACGTAGCGGCGCAGGCGGCGGGCGGCGAACTCGCGGAAGTACGACAGCTTCTCCGGCGGCACGATCGAGGGCAGCAGGAAGTACCAGGCACGTTCCATCCTGGCCGCCATCTCGTCCATCGACTCGGTGCCGACGGCCACGATGTGCACGCCCGCCGTCAGCTCGTGCAGCAGCAGGCCGACCACGTCGGCGTCCAGATCGGCGTTCAGATCGCCCTGGGCGATGGCACGCTCGGCCAGCACCCGGTACGTCTCACTCCAGACCTTGGCGATGTTGTCGCCCTGGGCGCCGCGATAGTCGCCGATCTGATGGTTGAGCTTGAGCATCGCCCCGACCATCGGATCGTTCATCGACAGGTCGGCCACCACGTAGGTGATCCCGATGCACGCCTCCAGCGCGGGTACCCGGGAATCGAAGAATCCCTGACACGAGCCGATCAGGCGCTCGTTGCCCTGATCGACCACCGCCCTGGCCAGCTCCTCCTTGGAGCCGAAGTGAAAGTACAAGGCGCCCTTGGTCACATTGGACTGCGCGATGATTTCGCTGAGGCTCGCGTTGGCGTAGCCCAAACGGAGAAAGACATCGGCAGCGCCAGCAAGGACGGAGTCGCGGGTGATCTCCGCGCGCGCTTGCCTAGCCATCAGATCCGCCTGTCATCCAATAATCCAGCCATCCTGAAGTAGACCGACATCCCGAAGTTTGATCGACATACCGCCCGGCAGCACCCAAAAGGATGGGTGAACCGTACCACCAGGCGGCTACGGGGCAGCCGAATCCTGGATTCACTGTGGCAGTAGGCGCTATCGTCCGGTTACCCCGCCGATCCGCCTGCCTGCCCGGTATTCCATTCGGAGCTGAGCCCCGGTTCGGCTTCCAAGTGGCTCAATCCGTTCCAGCACAGATTGACCAGATGCGCCGCGACCACTTCTTTCGGTGGTTCACGCTCGTCGAGCCACCACGTCGCGGCGGTGGACACCATGCCGACGAGTGCCTGCGCGTAGAGCGGGGCGAGGCTGGTGTCGAGATCACGGCGAGCGAAATCGCTCGCCAGCAGGTGGGCGACCTGATTGACGGCCTCGTTGAGCAGGCTCGAATAGCGGCCGTCGGCATTGGCGGCCGGCTGATCGCGCACCAGGATCCGGAAGCCGTCGGTGCGCTCCTCGATGTAGGTGAGCAGCGCCAGCGCCACCTGCTCCAGCCGGACCCGCGAGCGATTCTGGGTGAGCGAGGAGGTGATCATGTCCAGCAGCATCGACATCTCGCGGTCGACGACCACCGCGTAGAGCCCCTCCTTGCCGCCGAAATGCTCGTAGACCACCGGCTTGGACACCTGCGCACGCTGCGCGATCTCCTCGATCGATGTCGCGTCATACCCCCGCTCGGCGAATAACGCGCGACCGATCTCGATCAGCTGCTGCCGCCGCTGCGTACCCGTCATCCTTGGCCTGATGGGACGCCCCGACTCGGTCGAAGACATGAGCTCCCCCGCCTCTCCGTGCTTTCGGTTCATCAGATCTGTACGTGCGTTCCAGAAGGCTAACAACGGGTCGCGCCGCGGCCACGACAGGCACACACAAGATTCGCCCCCGAGCGGGGAGATGTGCGAGGATCTAGGCCGTGCCGTAGCACAGTGGTGGGCTCTCACGGCCCACTGGTGTGGCGATCCGCCGTAGTGTAATGGCAGCACCTCTGATTTTGGTTCAGATAGTTCAGGTTCGAGTCCTGGCGGCGGAGCACACGGACACAGTGACGTATCGTCGGCCCGCACCATCACCGACCGAACCCGCCACAGCACACTCGCTGACAGGCAGCCGAGGGAGATCCATGCCACCGCAGACCGCCGTCGTCGTTCTCGCAGCAGGTGCTGGGACGCGAATGCGGTCGAAGACTCCGAAAGTGCTGCATCCGTTAGCAGGCCGGTCGATGCTCTCGCACGCGCTGCACGCCGCCGCCGAGATCGATCCGACCCACCTGATCACCGTGGTCGGCCATGACCGCGACAAGGTCGGCGCCGCCGTCGCCGAGGTGGGCAAGGAACTCGGTCGCGAGATCGTCAGCGCGGTGCAGGAGGAGCAGCTCGGTACCGGCCACGCGGTGCAGTGCGCACTGAGCTCGGTGCCCGCGGACTTCGACGGCGATCTGCTCGTCACCTCGGCCGATGTGCCGCTGCTTGACGGGCACACGCTCGCCGCGCTGCTCGACGAGCACCGCAGCTACGCCGAACGGCCCGCCGTCACCGTGCTGACCTTCGTCCCCGACGACCCCAACGGCTACGGCCGGATCGTGCGCGACGCCGACGGCCAGGTCGCCGAGATCGTCGAGCACGCCGACGCGACGCCCGCCCAGGCCAAGATCAAAGAGGTCAACTCCGGCGTCTACGCCTTCGACGCCTCCGTGCTGCGCACCATGATCGGACGGCTGTCCACCGCCAACGCCCAGCACGAGCTCTACCTGACCGACGTGCTGCGGCTGGCCCGCGAAGCCGGGCATCCGGTGCACGGCGCGCGACTCGTCGACTCCAACAAGGTGACCGGGGTCAACGACCGGGTGCAGCTGTCCGAGGCGGGCGCCACCCTCAACCGGTACATCCTCGAACGGCACATGCGCGCGGGCGTCACGATCATCGATCCGGCGACGACCTGGATCGACGCGACCGTGCGGATCGGGCGCGACGCCGTGCTCCGTCCCGGCACCCAGCTGTTCGGCGAGACCCACATCGGCGAGGACGCCGAGATCGGGCCGGACACCACGCTGACCGACGTCGTCGTCGGCGCCGGCGCGAGCGTCGTACGTACACACGGCGAGCGCGCCGAGATCGGTGACGGCGCGACCATCGGCCCCTTCAGTTACCTGCGCCCTGGCACCGTGGTCGGCGACGCGGGCAAGCTCGGCGCCTTCGTCGAAACCAAGAACGCCACGATCGGAGCGCACTCGAAGGTGCCGCACCTGACCTACGTCGGCGACGCGACGATCGGCGAGCACAGCAACATCGGCGCTTCCAGCGTCTTTGTGAACTATGACGGCGTCAACAAGCATCACACTGTGGTCGGTTCCCACGTGCGGACCGGTAGCGACACCATGTTCATCGCCCCGGTCACCGTGGGTGACGGAGCCTATACCGGAGCGGGTACTGTGCTGCGTAGAAGCGTTCCACCGGGGGCACTGGCCGTGTCGGGTGGGCCACAGCGCATCATTGAGAACTGGGTGCAGCGTTACCGTCCAGGAACCGCTGCGGCGCGCGCGGCGGCGGATGCCATCGCGGCAAACGAGACGTCTGATCAGACAATCGAGCAAAAGGATGGCAACCAGCAGTGACCGCGTTCTCGATCGACAACCAGAAGAACTTGATGCTCTTCGCCGGCCGGTCACATCCTGAGCTGGCCGAGCAGGTCGCCAAGGAACTGGATGTCGACATCACGCCGCAGACTGCGCGCGATTTCGCCAACGGCGAGATCTTCGTTCGGTTCGAGGAGTCGGTGCGCGGTTCCGACGCCTTCGTGCTGCAGAGCTTCCCCGCTCCGCTGAACCAGTGGCTGATGGAACAGCTGATCATGATCGACGCGCTCAAGCGTGGTTCGGCCAAGCGGATCACAGCGGTGCTGCCGTTCTACCCGTACGCGCGCCAGGACAAGAAGCACCGCGGCCGCGAGCCGATCTCGGCCCGCCTCGTCGCCGACCTGCTCAAGACCGCGGGCGCCGACCGCATCATCACCGTCGACCTGCACACCGATCAGATCCAGGGCTTCTTCGACGGCCCCGTCGATCACATGCACGCGCTGGTGCAGCTCTCGGAGTACATCCGCACCAACTACCAGTCGGACAACCTGGCCGTCGTCTCCCCCGACGCCGGTCGCGTGAAGGTCGCCGAGAAGTGGGCCGACTCGCTCGGCGGCACGCCGCTGGCGTTCATCCACAAGACCCGCGACCCGCTGGTGCCCAACCAGGTGAAGTCCAACCGCGTCGTCGGTGACGTCGAAGGCCGCACCTGCGTGCTGATCGACGACATGATCGACACCGGTGGCACCATCGCGGGCGCGGTCAAGGTGCTCAAGGAGGCCGGCGCGGGCGATGTCATCATCGCCGCCACGCACGGCGTGCTGAGCGACCCGGCCGCCGAGCGCCTGGCCAACTGTGGTGCCAGGGAAGTCGTCATCACCAACACCCTGCCGATCAGCGAGGAGAAGAAGTTCCCCACGCTGACCGTGCTGTCCATCGCGCCGCTGCTGGCGCGCACCATCCGCGAGGTCTTCGAGAACGGCTCGGTCACCGGCCTGTTCAACGGCAACGCGTGAACTGACGCTCTTACGGAACGGCCCTTCGGCAGCAGCTGAGGGGCCGTTTCTGGTGTGTGGACCGCTTGCGTGGTAGGCATGGAATCCAGGCCATTCGAGGGGGAGAACATGGGGATCGAACCGGAACGCCGGGTAGAGCTCAGTAAGGATCGGGTGCAGGACGCGCCCGAGTCATCCGCGCCGCCGCCCGCGCCGCCCGCGCCGACCGAGCGGATGTGGGTGGACGACGCCCCGCCCGCCGAGCTGCCTGCCCCCGCGCCCGCGCAGCCCGAGCTGCCGTGGGCCGGGATCGAACGGCCGGCGCCGCCGGTCGAGCTGCCGCCGTATCCGCCGCCACCGCCCGGGCCGGTCTATCCGCAGGCGTATCCCGTTCCAGGCCGGGTCGGTTATGGCGCGCCGCGGTATCCGCTGCCCTATCAGCCCATGCCGATGCAGCGCTACGGGTATGCCGACACCACACCCATCTGGTCGATCATCAGCTTCTGCTGTGTCGCGGCGTCGGTGGTCGGCGGGGCGATGCTGTGCGGGTTGCCGATCCTGGTGACCGCGCCGACCGGGATCGTGCTCGGGCTCGTCGGGCACGCCAAGGGCGAGCAGATGGGTAAATGGGCGGCGATCGCCAACGGCGTCGTCGCGGCGCTGGCCGCGCTGGCCGTCGTGCTGTTCGTGGTGGCGCTCGGCAGTCTCTGACCGGCACGGGCGATACTGCATCGATGGACGCTTTCACCGGGTTCCCGCTGGCGGCCCTCGACTTCTACGAGGACCTCGAGGCCGACAATTCCAAAGCATTCTGGACCGCGCACAAGCAGACCTACGACGAGGCGGTGCGCGCGCCGATGACCGCGCTCGCCGCCGAACTCGAACCGGAGTTCGGGCAGGCCAAGATCTTCCGGCCCTACCGCGACGTCCGCTTCTCCGCCGACAAGACGCCGTACAAGAACCATCAGGGCGCGGTGGCGGGCACGGCGCCCGGTGTCGGCTGGTACGTGCAGATCAACGCGGCGGGGCTGTTCGTCGCGGGCGGCTGCTACCAGATGTCGCCCGCGGCGCTGGCGACGCTGCGGGCCACCATCGACGACGACGTCCGTGGCGCCGAACTCGAGGCGATCCTCACGGCGGCGACCGCAGCGGGTTACACCATCGGCGGTGACCGCCTCAAGACCAAGCCCAAGGGCTACGCCATCGACCATCCCCGCATCGAACTGCTGCGGCACAAATCGCTCATCGCGAGCCGCGAGTTCGGCGCGCCCGACTGGCTGACGACCCCGGCGGCGGCCACCGAGATCCGGCAGGCGTGGACCGAACTGCGGCCGCTGGTCGAGTGGTTCACCGGCGTCTTCGAGGGCATCGAGCACTGACCGCCGGGCGTGGCTACGGTGACTGACGCCGACCGGAGGCCGATACTGGGCCTATGAGCCGTGAACCACTGGACATGGACATGGGCGACGACGATCAGGCCGACGACATCGTCGAATACGAGCGGTACGTCGAGGACCCGCCGGAGGACTACGTGATCCGCAATCACGAAGCCGACGCCGACGGCTTCCTCGGCATCAACGAGGAAGTCGGCGAGGAGTGGACCGAGAACGGCGCTGCCCGCGAGGCGGTCCACGAGGACGAACGCCCCGCCGAGGTCTCCGCCGTCCGGATAGTCAGCGACGACGGCGTCGACGGTGACCTCTACGACGAGGACGCGATCGACGGCGAAGAAGGCGTCGAACGCGATCTCGAGGGCGACGAGAACCTCACCGCGGGCGAGTACCTCGCCGACGAGCTCGACCTGTAGCCCTCAGCGTCGTTCGGCCAGGACCAAGGCGAACCGGTCGTCCTGGTCGGTCCAGGTGTGTGCCGTGGTGAAGCCGGCGGCGTCGAGTTCCGCGTGCAGGCCGTCGGGGCGGAACTTGGCGGAGATCTCGGTGCGCATCTGCTCGCCCGCCGCGAAGTCGACGGTCAGGTCCAGGTCGGCGACGGTGGCGGTCATCGCCTCGGTGGCGCGCAGGCGCATCTCGATCCACTCGTTCTCGGCGTCCCACAGGGCGATGTGCTCGAACTTGTCCGGGTCGAAATCGGCGCCGAGACGGTGGTTGAGCACGTGCAGGACGTTGCGGTTGAATTCGGCGGTGACACCGGCGGCGTCGTCGTAGGCGGGGACGAGGACGGCCGGGTCGATCACCAGGCCCGCGCCGAGCAGCAGCAGCTCGCCGGGTTCGAGCACCTCGTTGATACCGGACAGGAACTCGGCGCGCTCGGCGGGCACCAGGTTGCCGATCGTGCCGCCGAGGAAGGCGATCATCCGGCGGCCACCACGGGGGAGATTGTGCAGGGTGTCGGTGAAGTCGCTGACGACGCCGTGCACGGCCAGATTCGGGTACTCGGTCGCGATCTCGACCGCCGCGCCACGCAGCGCCGAGGCCGAGACATCCTGCGGTACATACGTTTTCAGCGAGCCTTCGGCGGTGAGCGCGTCGAGCAGCAGGCGGGTCTTCGCGGCCGAACCTGACCCGAGTTCCACCAGTACCTCGGGGTGGGCGGCCGCGGCGATCTCGCCGACGACTCGCCGCAGCAAGGCCCGCTCGGTGCGGGTCGGGTAGTACTCGGGCAGTTCGGTGATCTGTTCGAACAGCTCGCTGCCGCGGGCATCGTAGAACCATTTGGGCGGCAGGGATTTCGGCGTGGCGGTGAGGCCGGTGCGGGCGTCGGTGCGCAAGGCCGCGGTGAGATCGTCGTCGGTGAGATGGATGTCCAGCAGCGGCGCGGTCATGAACGGACCCTTTCGGTGACGGGAAGCTCGAGAGCGGTGATGGTGCAGTGGCCGGGGTCCGCGATCACCAGTCGGCGATCGGGGACCGGCTGCCACCGTGGATCGGCGTCGTACGGTTCGGAGCACAGCACGGTGTAGTCGTCGGCGACGAGGACCGACAGCGAGTGCCAGCAGGTGGTGGCCCACAGCTGTGTCCCGTTGCCGAGCAACAGGTTCAGGCGGGCGCTGGGCTGGTGGCGCAACACCGCGGCGGTCAGCAAGCGCAATGCGTCGGCTGCGTCGGCGATCGGGCCGCCGGGTCGGATCGCGCCGAGCAGTCCGCGAAGCAGCACCCACAGGGCCGCGGAATCGGTCAGCGCCTCGGCCTGCAACAGTGCCGCGGCCGAACCGAACAGGGGTGTGACATCGGCGCGGATCCGCACTGAATCGACGGACGACGCTGCACCGGCCTTCTGCCCGCCAGAAGACGACCCGGCAGGCGAATCCGATTGCACCGCACCATTTCCCTGTGCGTGAGGCACACCGGCGGGCACACCGAATCCTGACGCGGGGGCCAGTATCTCGTCCAGGTCGGCGAGTACGAGCGCCAGTGTTGTCCGCCAGTCGGGGACGACACCGTTGTGGCTGAAGGCCCAGTGCTCATCGACGAACGGCGCACAGGCCGCGCGCTCCACCGGCATACCGACAGTGGCCGACCGGACGGAGGCGAGCACTGCGCGCGATTCCAACTGACCGAGGACCTCGCCCACGGCCGGGTCGGTCCAGATGGGAGCCGCGTTGCGGTAGCGGGTGACCGCGTCACGCGCGCCTTCGACGCCCACATCGGCCCGGCGCCACCAGGCGACGCCGAAACCGTCGGCATTGATCGTGCCGCCTGCCCGCATATCGGTGGGCGCCCAGGATTGCTGGTAGAGCGAGTGGGAGCCGCGCACGACCAACTCACCGACCGGCACCGGCGGGCCGAGATATCCGAGGTGTCTGCACATCAGCGATCGCCCGCCCGTCGTGCGGTCCGGGAACGACCGACGTTGTTCCCGGACATCAGCCTTCGTCCTCACGCAAGTCGCGGGCCAGCCGGAATCCGGCGAAGATCTGACGGCGGATCGGGTGGTCCCAGTTGCGGAAGGTGCCGCGGCAAGCGACCTCGTCGGTGCCGAACGAGCCGCCGCGCAGGATGCGGTAGTCACCGCCGAAGAAGACCTCCGAGTACTCGCGGTACGGGAACGCGCGGAACCCCGGGTACGCCTCGAAACCCGAAGCGCACCATTCCCAGACGTCGCCGATCAGCTGATGCACGCCGGTCGCCGACACACCGGCCGGGTACGCGCCGACGTCGGCGGGCTCGAGATGCCGCTGACCGAGATTGGCCAGGCGCTCGTCCGGCGTGTCCTCGCCCCACGGATAGCGCCGCGACGCACCGGTGGCCGGATCGAACCTGGCCGCCTTCTCCCATTCGGCTTCGGTCGGCAATCGCTTGCCCGCCCAGCGCGCGTACGCCTCGGCCTCGAACCAGCACACGTGCACCACCGGCTGCCTTGGCCGCAGCGGTGCGCTGACACCGAAGGCCCGGCGCGTCCACTGCGCGCCGTCACGCTCCCAGAACTGTGGTGCGACGAGCCCGGCCTCATGCCGATGCGCCCAGCCCCGATCAGACCACAGTTCGGGCCGCTCGTAGCCGCCGTCGGCGATGAAGGCCAGGTACTGCTCGTTGGTCACCGGCGCGACATCGATGGCGAAGCCGGGCACGTGCACCGGGTGGGCGGGGCGTTCGTTGTCCAGCGCCCACGGGTCGGCGGAGGTGCCCATCAGGAATTCACCTGCGGGAACGACGACTTCGCCGCCGATCAGCGCCTGCGCGGCGGGTGGGGACGGCGCGGACAGCACCGGCGCGCCGAGGCGCAGCTGGTGGGTGGCGAGCATGGTCTCGTCGTGCTGCTGTTCGTGCTGGGCGATCATGCCGAACGCGAAGCCGTTGTCCACCAGTGGATCACCGGATAATGCGCTGGAACCCAGGACGTCCCAAACCTTCTCGCGCACCGTGCCGACATAGCCGCGCGCCTGATCGGGATTCAGCAGCGGCAGCGCGGGACGGTTCGCGCGGGCGTGCTTGAACGCGTCGTAGAGCTCGTCGATATCGGCCCGGACGGCCTCGCGGCCGCCGACATCGCGGACCAGCCAGAGTTCTTCCTGATTGCCGATGTGCGCGAGGTCCCAGACCAGCGGGCTCATCAGGGGCGAATGCTGGGCGACGAGGTCGGCCTCCTCGACGCTGTCGGTGAGGGTGGCGGTGCGGCGGCGGGCACGCTGCAGGACCTCGGCGATCCGGTCGCGCATGCGGTCGCGGCTGCTGTGGTCGGCGGGGGCGGAAAGGGTCACGGGATCAGCTCCGAACGAAGAGGGCGACAACGACATCGGGTCGGCGAGCGGGATCGTCACGATCCGTCATGTGCCGGCTTCGCCACGGTGAGCGGGCTGCGGCCGGACCGACATCGGCGGGCGGCGAGCGCCAATTCCTGTGCGGCGGTGACCGACCGGGCGTGCTGCTCGGCCAGCTCGAACAGATCCACTGCGGCTCGGCGCAATTGGGGGTCGTTCAGACCGGTGCGCGCGGCGCCCAGCCACTCCCCTGCCGTCGGGGCGGCGATGGCCGTCGCCTCCTCGACCACCGCCGGTGTCGACAACAGCGCGTCGACGACGTGGATCGGGGTGGTCCAGGTGTCGCCGGGCTGGGTGTCGAGGTAGCGGACCTCGAGGTGGCCCGCGGCTCTGACCGGCGGGAACAGGGTGGTCAGGTGATAGTCGAGGTCGTCGGTGCCCGGCCTGCGGCCCACCTCGTCGTCCAGTGCGCCCGCCAGCCAGTCGGCGAAGGTGGCGCCCGGCGGTGGCGACCAGTCCGCATCGCGCTCGGTGCAGCGCACACACAGCAGGGGCACGTCCAGCGCCCAGTGTGCGTAGGCGGCGATAGGATCGCCCCAGTCGGCGACCGGTGGGCGGGTGCGGGACAGGTCGAGCCGCAGCCAGGTGCGCATCCGCTGCGAGACCCACTCACCCTGCGGTGCGCCGTGCAGCACGGGCGAGCAGGCGAAGGCGGCGATCAGGGCCGGTCCGAGCGCGTAGAGCGCCGTCCAGCGCGCTCTGACCTCGTCGGCGTCGGCGCCCGCGTCGACGCTGACCTGGGTGGCGGCGGTATTGCACATCATGAGGCTGCCGAACGGGCCGACACTGTCGAACCGGCGTTCCATGGCGGCGTAGCGCGGGAGGCGAAGCAGTCTTTCGGCAGGTCGATCGGCATCGGCGGCGGCGGAGACGATGCCGATGCCGTGGGCGGCGAGCAGGTCCCGCAAACGGGCCGCATCAGCGCGCAGATTGTGCGTCAGCGCCTCGGTATCGGCGAACGGGGCGCTGGAGAGTTCTATCTGACCACCGGGTTCGAAGGTGACCATGCTCCCGCCGGGCAGGGGGGCCGCCGGCGATGCCGGGGCGATCGAGGTGGGCGCGTATGGCCCGAGGGCCGCTGCCATCAGCTCGAGCGAGGGGCGCGCACCGGTGGGCCCGGCGGTGAGCCACTCCAGTTCGGCGCCGATCAGCGCGGGTGGCCCGAGTTTGAAACAGACACCGCCGACATAGGCCTCCGCCGCCGCCCTGGACGATAGTTCGCCCTGGTCAGTGGCGGAATCAGGCCACGAAGAACGTTCCAGAGTGACCGCCATGCCAACCTCCGCGTGCTGTGTACTACCGGGGGAATTCGCGTGTTCATGCAACCGACTCATTCCAGAGTAGCGACGAGCACCGACAGGAAAAGTGACGAATTGGGGAACGCCTCGCCGACGGTAGGGTCGTCGCCATGATGGATCTCGCCGCGATCAGAGCCGCCACCCCCGGACTTGCCGCCGGACAGGTATTCCTCGACAGCGCCGGATCCTCACTGCCGCCGCGGGTCGTCACCGACACCGTCATCGGCCACCTGCGCCGGGAAGCGGAGATCGGTGGCTATCGTGCAGCTAACGAACGCCTCGACGATCTCGCCGCGGTGAAGGCCTCGATCGCGACCCTGATCGGCGCCACCGCGGACACCATCGCGCTCAGCGACAGTGCCACCCGGTCATGGGCCGATTTCGCCTACTCACTGCCCCTGCGCCCCGGCGATCGCATCCTGATCTCCGGGGCCGACTACGCCAGCAACGCGATCGCCGCGCTCCAGCGCGCCAAGCAGACCGGCGCGGTGGTCGAGCACATCCCCAGCGACGACACCGGCCGCCTCGACACCGACGCGCTCGCGGCCATGCTCGACGAACGGGTACGGCTGGTCTCGCTCCAGCACGCACCGACCAACGGTGGCCTGGTGAACCCGGTCGCCGAGGCCACCCGGATCGCCCACGAGGCGGGCGCGCTGGTCCTGCTCGACGCCTGCCAATCGATCGGCCAGCTGCCGATCGATGTCGCCGAACTCGGCGTCGACGCGCTCTCGGCCACCGGGCGCAAGTGGCTGCGCGGCCCCCGCGGCACCGGATTCCTCTACGTCCGCAGGGAATTGGCGCAGACGATGGAACCGGCCAGGCTCGACCTGCACAGCGCCGAGTGGGTGAGCGAGAGCGAATATCGCCTCGCCCCCGACGCGTCCCGTTTCGAATTCTGGGAATGCGACGTCGCCGCCCGCCTCGGCCTCGGCGCCGCCGTCGACTACCTGCTCGCCCTCGGCCCCGACGAGGTCTACGCCACCGTCGCCGAGCGCGCGGACCACCTCCGCAAAACCCTGCCCGAGCTGCCCGGAGTGACCGTCCGCGACCTCGGCACCGACCACAGCGGCATCGTCTCGTTCACCGCCGACAACCACAACCCCGTACACCTACGCGACCGCCTCGCCGACCACGCCGTCACCGTCACCGTCAGCCACGCCAGCTCCACCCTGCTCGACATGACCGCCCGCACCCTCCCCGCCATCGTCCGCGCCTCCCCCCACTACTTCGTGAGCACCGACGACCTCGACCGCTTCGTCACGGTTCTGGCCGACATCACCCGGTAGCCGTGCTCGCCGACGATGCGCCTGGGCAATTCACCCGGAGGGCACACGGTCGATCGACGGCAGGGTCTATCGTGGTCGCACCGGGGCGCTACGCGTTGCCATGGCTACAGGGGCGCCGGTGGTGCCCGTGGTGCTGGACGGAACCGACCGTATGAACCCTCGCGGTCGGAAACTGTTGCGTTTCACCAAGGTGCGCATCAGTATCCAGCCGGCGCGGCGTTATCCGGCAGCGGTTCATCGCGCCCAGGTCAGAGTGGCAACTGATCAGCTGATGCGGGAAATGTCAGCACTATCGGGTAGACCATATGTGGACCGCTACGCTGCCACCTTCGCCGCCGAGAACTGATCGGCGAGGGTGCTCGGGTGTCAGTCGGGGTTAACACCCGTTGGGCGGGCGGGGATTTTCTGTTGGGAGCACGGCCGTAACCGATCGTTGGCGTAAAGGGAGTCCGACGTTGAGCAGGTTCACCGACGAAATGTTTGCCACAGCGCTGACCAGCCCACGGGGGCTGGTCACCGGGGAACCGGAGGCGCCGCTGCGGCAGACCTGGGGGGAAATTCATCGCCAGGCGCGGCGAATGGCGGGTGGTCTCGCGGCCGCCGGGATCGAGCACGGCGACGCCGTCGGCGTGCTCGCCGGGCTGCCCGTCGACATCGCGCCGGTCTGCCAGGCCATCTGGATGCGCGGCGCATCCATCACGATGCTGCATCAGCCGACACCGCGCACCGATCTCGCGGTCTGGGTACGCGATACCGAAACCGTCCTCGGCATGATCGAGGCCAAGGCCGTCGTGCTCGGCGCGCCGTTCGCCGCCGCCGAACCCGTGCTGCTCGAACGCGGGATCACCGTGGTCAAGATCGAGGACCTGCACACCGGCCCCGATACGGATCCGGTGCCGACCACCGAATCCGATATCGCCCTGCAGCAGTTGACCTCCGGGTCGACCGGGTCGCCCAAGGCCGTGCGCATCACCCACGGCAACTTCAACGTCAACGCGCACGCGATGTTCAATCGCGTGAAGTTCCAGCTCGACGACGACGTCATGATCAGCTGGCTGCCGCTGTTCCATGACATGGGCATGGTCGGATTCCTCAGCGTGCCCATGCAATTCGGTGCCGAGGTGGTCTGCGTGACCCCGCTGGACTTCCTGGCGAGGCCGCTGCTGTGGGCGGAGCTGATCGACAAGTACCGCGGAACCGTCACCGCGGCACCGAATTTCGCCTACTCGCTGCTGGCCAGGCGCCTGCGGCAGGCCGAGCCGGGGTCGATGGACCTGTCCAGCGTGCGCTACATGTGGAACGGCGCCGAACCGGTCGACCCGGACACGATGATCGCGCTCGCGGAGGCGGGCAAGCACTTCGGGCTCAACCCGATGGCGCTGACCCCCGTGTACGGCATGGCCGAGACCACGCTGGCCGTATCGGTGCCCGACTGCGGCCACGGCATGGTGCTCGACATCATCGACGCGGATCTGCTCGAGGCCGTCGGCAAGGCGGTGCCGGTCGCCGAGACCGGCCACCACGGCACTCCGCGCAGGCTGCCGACGCTCGGCCACCTCGTCGACGATCTGGAGGGCCGGGTCGTCGACACCGAACGGCAGTCGCTTCCGGTCCGCACGGTCGGCATCATCGAATTGCGCGGTCCCGCGGTGACTTCGGGCTACGTGACCGTCGACGGGTTCCGGCCCGCCCAGGACGACGAGGGCTGGCTCGACACCGGCGACATCGGCTACTTCACCGACGCGGGCCTGATCGTGGTGTGCGGGCGGATGAAGGACGTCATCATCATGGGCGGCCGCAACATCTACCCGACCGATATCGAGCGGGCCGCGCTGCGCGTGCCCGGCGTGCGTCCCGGCAATGCGGTGGCGGTGCGCCTGGACGCGGGCGAGAAGCGCGAAAGTTTCGCGGTAGTGGTGGAATCCAACGACTTCCAGGAACCCGACGAGGTGAAGCGGATGGAGCGCGAGATCGTCCACGAGGTGTTCGCCGAGGTCGGCGCCCGCCCGCGCACGGTCGCGGTCCTCGGCCCCGGCGCCCTGCCGAAGACGTCGTCGGGCAAGCTCCGGCGCGCGGCCACCGCGGTCCACCTGCGCTGAAACGCACTCGGCGCGCCCTGGCGAATTCGCCTGGGCGCGCCGGGAGTTCAACTCAATGCAGTGAGTTCTGGGCCGTTTCCAAACCGACCTTCAGCAGCAGCTCGACCGCGTCGGCGGCCTGCTCGACGATCACCGGAACCTCTTTGCGCTCCGGCGCCGCGAACGGCTTGAGCACATAGTCGGCGGGATCCTGGCGCCCCGGCGGACGGCCGATACCGATCCTGGCGCGCAGGTACTCCTTGGTGGTCAGCGCCTGCGAGATCGACCGCAGGCCGTTGTGGCCGCCCTCGCCGCCGCCCTGCTTGAGCCGGATCGTGCCGAACGGCAGGTCCAGCTCGTCGTGCACGACGATCACCTGGTCGACGGGCACCGAGAAGAACTTCGCCAGCGCGGCCACCGGCCTGCCGGACAGGTTCATGTAGGTGCGCGGCTTCGCGATCAGAATCTGGCGCCCGTCCAGCCGCGCCTGCAGCAGGTCGGCGCCGGACTTCTTGTGCACGGCAAAACGGCCGCCGACGCGCTCGGCGAGCACGTCGGCGACCAGGAAGCCCACGTTGTGGCGGGTGCGCTCGTATTCGGGGCCGGGGTTACCCAGACCGACCACGAGCGCGGGCCCGGAAGATTCGGTCATCGGCCGAACCGTGGTGCGGGAGTCTTACTCGGACTCGGTCTCGGCCTCCGCGGCCGGCTCCTCGGCGGTAACGCCTTCGCCTTCGCCCTCGACCTGCGCGGCGGACGGCGCGGCGATCACGTTGACGATCAGCGCCTCCGGGTCACCGGCCAGGGTGACGCCGGCGGGCAGCTCGATGGAGCCGGCCAGGATCTGGGTGCCCGCCTCGATGCCCTCGACCGAGATCTCGATCGACTCGGGCAGCTTCAGCGCGTCGGCCTCGATGGACAGGGTGGTGGCTTCCTGGGTGATCAGGGTGCCCGAAGCGGCATCGCCGGTGACGACGACGTTGACGTCGGTGGTGACGCGCTCGCCACGCTTGACGATCAGCAGGTCGGCGTGCTCGATGTAGCGGCGGATCGGGTGGACCACGACCGACTTGGTCATCGCGAGCTGCTGCTTGCCGTCGACGACGAGGTTCAGGATGGCGTTGGTGCCGTGCTCACGCAGGATGGCGGCGAAGGCCTTGGCGTTGAGGTTCAGGTGCTGCGGCTCGGCCTGGTGGCCGTACAGCACGGCGGGCACGTTGCCGTCGCGACGGGTACGGCGAGCGGCGCCCTTACCGAATTCGGTGCGGACGGCGGCTTCGATCTGGTTCACGTCGGACATGACTGAATGCGCTCCTACGGCTCTTCCGGGCTGGTCATTGTGGCGACCCATCTGAGGGGTCAACGTCTACTCGTCGGACGAAGAACGAACGAGGACGACCGGGAAGGCCGAGCCGCGTCGATCACGGTGAGCACCACCACCAGGGGCAACTCACCCTCGCCGAGACAACCCGACAACCATACCGCATCCACATAGCCCGGAAAAACCGGGTCACTTCGGCAGAACACCCCGTCGACCTCGCCGGACCGGCGACCTTTAGGCTTTATAAGTTGCCGACCACTGCGAAAGGTTCTGCGTTGACCGAGTCCGGAGATAGCGCCGCCCCCACCCCGCGCGGACTACCCGCCGAGGTCGCGCGCCGCCGCACGTTCGCCGTGATCTCGCACCCCGACGCGGGTAAGTCGACGCTGACCGAGGCGCTGGCGCTGCACGCCAGGATGATCTCCGAGGCGGGCGCGATCCACGGTAAGGCAGGCCGCAAGTCGACCGTGTCGGACTGGATGGAGATGGAGAAGGCGCGCGGCATCTCGGTGAGCTCGACCGCGCTGCAGTTCAACTACCGCGTCGCCGGGTCCGATGTCGACAATGTCATCAACCTGGTCGACACCCCGGGCCACTCCGACTTCTCCGAGGACACCTACCGCGTGCTCACCGCGGTCGACGCCGCGGTCATGCTGATCGACGCCGCCAAGGGCCTCGAGCCGCAGACGCTGAAGCTGTTCCAGGTCTGCCGCCACCGCGGTATCCCGGTCATCACCGTCATCAACAAGTGGGACCGCCCCGGCCAGGCGCCGCTGGAGCTGCTCGACGAGATCAGCGAGCGGATCGGCCTCACCCCCACCCCGCTGTTCCTGCCGGTCGGCATCGCCGGTGACTTCCGCGGCCTGCTGCGCCGCGGTCCCGAGGGCGAAGCGAGCGAGTACATCCACTTCACCCGCACCGCCGGTGGCGCGACCATCGCGCCGGAGGAATCGCTGACGTCCGCCGAAGCCGAGGCGCGCGAGGGCGAGGCGTGGACGACCGCGGCCGAGGAGAGCGAGCTGCTCTCGGCCACCGGGCAGGATCACGACCAGGAGCTGTTCCTGGCCGGGCAGACCTCGCCGGTGATCTACGCCTCGGCGATGCTGAACTTCGGTGTGCGCCAGCTGCTGGAGACTCTGGTCGCGCTGGCGCCGGCACCGGGCGCGCGGGCCGACGTCGCGGGCAAGGACCGCGAGACCGGTGATCCGTTCAGCGCGGTGGTGTTCAAGGTGCAGGCGGGTATGGACACCGCGCACCGGGACCGGCTGGCGTTCATGCGGATCGTGTCGGGCGAGTTCGAGCGCGGCATGGTCGTGACGCACGCGCAGACCGGTCGCCCGTTCGCCACCAAATACGCGCTGACGGTGTTCGGCCGCGAGCGCACCACCGTCGACACCGCCTACCCCGGTGACGTGGTCGGCCTGGTGAACGCGACCGCGCTCGCGCCGGGTCACACCCTGTTCGTGGACAAGAAGGTGGAGTTCCCGCCGATCCCGAGCTTCGCCCCCGAGCATTTCGCGACGCTGCGCGCGCAGAGCGCGGGCAAGTACAAGCAGTTCCGCAAGGCCATCGACCAGCTCGACTCCGAGGGCGTGGTCCAGGTGTTGCGCAACGACGCCCGCGGCGACCAGTCGCCGGTGCTCGCGGCGGTGGGCCCGATGCAGTTCGAGGTGGTCACCGCCCGCATGCAGGCGGAGTTCAACGTGGAAACCCAGCTGGATTTCCTGCCCTTCACCCTGGCCCGGCGCACCGACGCCGAATCGGCGCCGGAACTGGATCGTCAGCGCGGTGTCGAGGTGTTCACCCGCACCGACGGCGCGATCCTGGCCCTGTTCAGCGACAAGTGGCGGCTGCAGTACATCGAGAAGGAACACCCGAAGCTCACGCTGGAACCGCTCGTCGCGACCGCGGACTAACTGGTCAACTGTCTGAGTCGGCCCTACGCGGCCGGTCCGGGGTTGCGTTCCACCGAGGAGATGTGGTTCTCCTGCGCGATCATTCCCCAGCGGCTCGCGGTCAGGCGCAGGCTGGGCAGATCGCTGAGCGAGAGCACCACCTCATAGGTGCGCTCGTAGCCGGTATGCGAGATGCGCCAGTGGCCGTCCTCGCAGCGGACGTAGCGGTCGGTGTAGAAGGCCGCGCCGCGCAGACACATGTTGTGCTCGGGGATGATCACCGTGTCCGCGAGGTACCAGGTGCCGGTCGCGGTGTCGCCGACGACATCGATCTCCGGATGATCGCAGCGGTGCTCGGTGATGACATGCGGTCCGAGGGTGTTGCGCAGGAAGGCCAGGAAGGCCTCACGCGATTCGAACTGCAGGTATTCGCTGTAGGTCGCGGTCGCCTCGGGGATCAGCGTGTCGGCGAACTCGTCCCACGACTTGGTGTCCAGCGCGCGCAGGTAGCGGAACTTGAGCCTGCTGAGCGCGATGAGGTCGTCGGGATGATCCGGCGGCCGCACGACCGGTTCCGGCTGCTCGTCGGACGCATCCTCGGGCAACTCCGCGGCCATCCGGTCCTCCCCCGTCTCCGGCCCGGCGACCAGCGGTTCGTCGCCTCCGGGTAGCAACGGACCCGGCCGCACCCATGCGGGCGCGACAGGATCGTCGACCCGCACGTCGTTTGGTGATCCGGACCCCTGCTCCATGTCTCCACGATCCCACTGAAACGCGTGTAGTGCGCGATCTGTATCAGATCGCTATCACTGCCGACACCGGAGCGTGACCTCCGGCGCCGGAGCCCCGCGCTGTCTCAGCTACCCGATGGTGAAGCAGGTACGGCAGAAGTCCTCGCCGAACTCCGACAGGCGCAGGCTCTTGCGCACGATCTTGGGCGCGCGGCCCGCCTTCTTGAGCGCTTCCTCAACCACCGGCTGCACCTCGAGCACCATGTAGCGGCTCAGCACCACCGGGTCGTCGGAGGTGAACGTCAGGCCGAGCCGGTTGAGGTTGATCAGGTAGGAGCGGGCCCGGTCCGGGTAGCGCACGCCTGCCTGCTCCGGCACCGAGGTCAGGTCGCCCTGGACCAGCTCCGAGCCGATGCCGAGCGGCCGGTTGGTGCGCACGTCGACCGAGGGCTGCGGACCGTTGAGCGCCATGAACCGCAGGATGCGGGCCTCGTCGGGCGCGATCTCGTCGAGGATGCGGTCGTAGGCCGGGTGCACGTCCTCGGTGAAGTACACGTCGGCCGAGCGGGCCAGCAGCGCGTCGCCGCGGCGGCGCAGGTCCTCGGTGCTGGCCGAGCGCAGGTATGGGCCGACGGTGATGGCCTGCTGGGTCGACCCGTTGGGCGTCGGCACATAGCTGACGATCTCGCGCACCGACCCCTCGGTGACGCCGAGCGCACTGCGGGCGATGGAGCGCAGCGCGTTTCCGGTGCGCTCCGCGATATCGGCCGAGGACTCGCCGTCCAGAGCCGCCTGGGCCAGTTCCTTGGTCACCTCGTAGGTGGTGCCGACGGCCCACTGGCTGCCGCGCACCGCGGTGCCCGCGGCCAGACCCGCGGCGCGGAACACGCCCCGGATCAACCGGGCTTCGTTGCTGATCTGTCGCTGCTCGACATCCGAGCTGCGCTCGACGGCGCGGGTACCGGCACGGGCCAGGTCCTGTCCGGTCCTGTCGTCTGTCACGTCCTACTCCGAAGTCTCGCCATGTGAACTTCTCGCTCACAGATTATTGCCCGACCACGCCTCAGGCACAGTGCATACGCAACGCGCCCCCTGAACGCGCCGATTGTGGCCTGTCACCAACTGTGGTGGTGCTCATTGTTCCGACTCGCCAGGGCGAGTACGGCATTCGGGACAGGTTCTGTGACTGATGTCTCAGACACTACCCTGTGGCCTGGCGCACGACGAATGGACCCAGTTCCGCAACTCACAGTAGGGTCACCTCGCCATGGGGGTGCTAACTTTGGTTGCCGGTGAAGGAGGTGGTCACCGGATTACGGCAGGAGGGTGTCGTTGTTGGAGAGTGTGTTCGGGTTACACCCGACACTCCTGCTCGAGATTGTGACCATTCCTCTTTTCACAGGAATCATCGGTTACATCACCAACTGGACCGGCATTTTGATGCTGTTCCAGCCGATCAAGTTCTATGGCGTCAAGCTGCCGGGCCTGCGCGCCGTCTTCCCGTACCTGCCCAAGCGGATCCAGGTGTTGCCGCTGCTCAGCTATGACGGCCGGATCGGCTGGCAGGGCATCGTGCCCTCGCGCGCCGACAAGATGGCCAGCATCGCCGTCGACAAGGGGCTGTCCAAACTGGGCAGCGTCTCCGACTTCTACCGTGAGCTCGATCCGGAGAAGCTGGCCGAACATCTGGCCGATGTCGCCGACGCGCAGATCAGCGACATCGTCGAGGTGATCCTGCGTCGCGAGCACCCCCAGCTCTGGTACAACCTGCCCACCCAGGTGCGCGAGATGGTGCATCAACGGGTGCGCTCGCAGCTGCCGGAGATCCTGCGCGAACTCACCATCGAGCTCGGCACCAACATCGATCAGCTGCTCGACGTGAAGCAGATGGTCATCCGCTACTTCCAGGCCCGCCCGCAACTGCTCAACCAGTTGTTCCAGGTACTCGGCGCCAAGGAACTGCGGTTCATGCAGAACTTCGGCTTCTACTTCGGCGCGCCCTGCGGCCTGCTGCTCGTCCTCGCGCTGCACACCACCGGCCTCTCGCCGCTGATCGTGCTGCCGATCGGCGGCATCATCATCGGCTGGGTGGTGAACTGGGTCGGCATCAACATGATCTTCGCGCCCGCGCTTCCCAAGTGGTGGTGCCCGTGGCGGCAGGGCCTGCTGATCAAGCGTCAGCCCGAGATCACCGCGGGTTACGCCGAACTCGTCTCCACCGAGGTCGTCACCGTCGCCAACATCGGCGACGAACTGCTCAACGGCCCGCGCTCGGACCGCACCCTGCAGATGCTCGAGGACACCCTGCGCCCGGCCGCCGATCGCGCGCTCGGCCCGGCGAGGCCCGCGGTGAAATTCATGCTCGGCAGCCGCGAATACGATTCGCTGCAGTCCACGATCACCGCCGAGGCCATGACGATCGCGCCGATGGCCTTCGCCGATCCCGCGTTCAATGTCCAACAGGGCAGGCAGGTCAACGAATACATCGCCCGGCAAATGTCCGCACTTTCCCCGCACGACTTCGTGGACATGCTGCGTTCGGCCATCAAACAGGACGAATGGTTGCTTTTTGTCCATGGCGGCGCGCTGGGGCTGCTCGCCGGATACGCTCACATCCTGGTCTTCGGAACAGGAGTAGCGACGACATGGATGTAGACGACGGGACCCCGTCCACCGAGCTGGTGCGACGGCCGGTACCGCCGATCGAAACCACCGGCGACAGACGCGGCGTGCTGCCCGTCTCGCCGGTGCGCACAGTGCGTGCCGCGACCGGTGTCGCGCGGGTCGCGCTCACCGCGGCCTCGGGCATGACGCTGTGGACCCTCGACACCGCGCTCGGGGTGACCGTCACCGTCCTGCGCGGCAGCATCGCCGGTAACCCGCCCAAGGAAGTCCTCGCCGAGGCCGAAGGCGAAGTGCGCGACCGGCTCCGGCACGCGCTCGGCCTGCCGACCGGCGGCGAACACGACAGCGACCCCGGCACGCCGACCCTGCGCGAACAGGGCGCCAAACTGCTGCGCCTGTCCGCCAGTACCCAAGCGTCCCAGCCGGATACACACCCGGCCTATCCCGGCATCCTCGCCGAGATCACCCCGGACGAGGCACGGATCCTGCGGTTCATGCACGTCGACGGTCCGCAGCCAGCGCTCGACGTGCGCACCGGCCGTCAGCGCGCGTTCGGCGGCGAACGCCTGATCAGCGGCCTGACCCTGATCGGCGAGCACGCCGGCCTGCGGTTCCCGAACCGGGTCCCGCAGTACCTGTCCAACCTGCGCAGGCTCGGACTCATCGAGTTCACCCGCGAACCGGTCGGCAACCCCAGCCGCTATCAGCTCATCGAGGCGCAGGAACAGGTCCGCGACGCCATGAAGCGCGGGTTCGGCACCAAGGTGAGCTACCGCAGCATCCTGCTCACCGAGTTCGGCGCCGACTTCGTCCAGACCTGCCTGCCCGTAGTCATCAGCGACGGCCGAGAGACCGCGACCTAGTACCGCGCTGAACGTTCACTTTCCCGCCGATCGGTCGAAACGGTCTGAGCGTTCGGTGAATGCTCAGCGCATGCCCGGCCCTAGTTCTCCGCCAGCTCGGCGAGTTCCATCCAGCGTTCCTCGGCCGCTTCCTTTTCGGCGACGACCTCTTTGAGTTCGCCGCCGAGTTTCACCAGCTTGTCCGGGTCGGTGGCGGCGTCGGCGAGGGCGACGTGGAGTTTCTGTTCGCGCTCGTCGAGCTTGGCGATGGTGCGTTCCAAGCGGGACAGTTCCTTGCGGGCGGCGCGGCGGTCGGCCGAATCCGTGGTCGCTGCGGCCGGTTTCGCGGTGACCGGCTTGGCGGCGGTGGCCAGGGTGGCGCGCTTGGTGAGGTACTGGTCGATGCCGCCGGGCAGGTTGGTGAGCTTGCCGTCGCCGAACAGGGCCCAGGTGGAATCGCAGATGCGCTCGACCAGGTAGCGGTCGTGGCTGATGACCACGAGGGTGCCCGCCCAGTTGTCGAGCAGGTCTTCGAGCTGCTGCAGGGTGTCGATGTCGAGGTCGTTGGTCGGCTCGTCGAGCAGCAGGACGTTCGGTTCGGCCATCAGGATGCGGGTCAGCTGCAGGCGGCGGCGTTCACCACCGGAGAGGTCGCCGACCGGGGTGCGCTGGCGGGCGGGGGTGAACCCGAGCCGTTCGGCCAGCTGGCCCGCCGAGATCTCCTTGTCGCCGAGCATGATTCGCTGAGCGATCTGCTGGACCGCCTCGAGCACCCGCATATCGGTGGGCAGGTCGTCGAGTTCCTGGCGCAGCCAGCCGATCTGCACGGTCTGGCCCTGGATGCGCTTGCCCGTGGCGGGTTCGACGTCACCGGCGAGCGCGCGCAGCAGGGTGGTCTTGCCCGAGCCGTTGACGCCGACCAGACCGACCCGCTCGCCCGGCGCGAGCCGCCAGGTCAGGTCGCCGACCAGTTCGCGGCCGTCGGGGGTGGCGAGGGTGGCGTCCTCGAGCTCGATCACCACGCGGCCGAGCCGCTTGCGCGCGAAGGCGGCCAGCGACACCGAATCGCGCGGCGGCGGCACGTCGGCGATCAGCGCCTCGGCGGCCTCCACGCGGTAGCGCGGCTTGGAGGTGCGTGCCTTGGCGCCGCGGCGCAGCCAGGCCAGTTCCTTGCGGGCCAGGTTCTGGCGGCGGGACTCGGTGGCGTCGGCCTGACGGGCGCGTTCGGCGCGGGCGAAGATCCAGTCGCCGTAGCCGCCCTCGTAGGTCTCGACCTTGCCGCCGACGACCTCCCAGGTGCGGGTGGCGACGGTGTCGAGGAACCAGCGATCGTGGGTGACGACGACGAGCGCGGTGCGCCGATCCACCAGGTGCCGCGCCAGCCACTGCACACCCTCGATGTCGAGGTGGTTGGTCGGCTCGTCGAGGACGAGCAGGTCGAGGTCGCGCACCAGCGCGGCGGCCAGCGCGACGCGACGGCGTTCGCCGCCGGAGAGGTTGGTGACCGGGGTGTCCAGGCCGAGGTCTGCGATGCCGATGCCGTCGAGCACCGAGCGGATGCGGGCGTCGGCGGCCCACTCGTGTTCGGCGATGTCGGCGGTCGACAGGTCGTCGGACAGGCCCGCGAGCACGATGGAGCCGATGGTGGCGCCGTCGGGCAGCACGCCACGCTGGGTGACCACGGCCATCCGCAGCCCACCGACGCGGCTCACCCGGCCGCTGTCGGGGGCCTCCAGCCCGGTCAGCACCTCGAGCAGTGTGGTCTTGCCGCCACCGTTGAGACCGACCACCCCGATCCGCTCTCCCGCGTGAATGCCGAGGGATACGTCATCCAGCAGCGGCTTGACACCGAAGCTCTTGGAGACCTGCTCGAGGTTGATCAGGTTGGACATAGGTGTTGCTCGCCCGCCTTCCGCGTGACTATCCGGCCGTCCGAGCCTACTTGCCCCGGTCGTCGCCGGTCCGGCCCGCTCCGCCTTGCGCTACGGACGAGGTGGCATCCGCGCTCGGCGCCGGGGTCTGCGGTCACACCGACAACGACGCGGACCAGATCGACCGGCTCGCCGACATCATCAGCTCATCCCGTCGCCGAATCGGCGACGTCACCTGTCTGCGCCGGCCGCGCGCCGACTGACTCGGCGACCGGTGGTCAGCGCTTGCCGTGGGCCTCGGTGTCGAGCACGCGCGCGCCGGGCACCGGGCCGCTCGCGGTGCGCACACTGCGGCACACGCCCGCACCCGCCAGCTCCGCCGCTACCGCGATCGCCGCCTCCTCGGTGTCACACAGGAACGCGCAGGTAGGCCCTGACCCCGACACCAACCCCGCGAGCGCGCCCGCGCCGACACCGGCCCGCAGCGTGCGCCGCAGTTCGGGCTTCAGCGACAGCGCCGCGGCTTGCAGGTCGTTGCCGAGCAAGGGCGCGAGCGTCTGCGGATCGCCCGCGGCCAGCGCCTGCATGAGTTTCTGCGGGTCACCCAGGCGCGGCGGATCGCCCTCGGCGCGCAGCCGGTCGAGTTCGCGGAATACCGACGGGGTGGACAGGCCGTCCTTCGCGAGTGCGAGCACCCAGTGAAACGTGCTGCGTGACAACACCGGGAGCAGCCGTTCGCCGCGGCCGGTGCCGAGTGCGGTGCCGCCGTGCAGGGCGAACGGCACATCGCTGCCGAGCTCGGCCGCCACCGCGGAGAGCTCGTCGCGGCCGAGGCCGAGGTCCCACAGCTCGTTCAGGCCGACCAGCGTCGCGGCCGCGTCGGCGCTGCCGCCCGCCATGCCGCCCGCCACCGGAATACCCTTGGCGATCGCGATCTCCACCAGGGGCGCGCGCCCGGCCAGATGCGCCAGCCGCACCGCGGCCTTCCAGACCAGGTTGGTCCGGTCGGTGGGCACCTCGGCGGCGCTCTCACCGCTGACCCGCACGGCCAGCGAGGCCGACGGGGCGAGTTCGAGCTCGTCGGACAGCGACAGCGCTTGGAAGACAGTGGTCAGATCGTGATAACCGTCCGGACGCAGATCACCGACTCCGAGATGCAGGTTCACCTTCGAAGGCGCGCGCACGACGACCGGGCTGGGCACAACTGACAGCACGATCACCAAGCGTAACCGGTTACACCGACGAGTACGCATGCCGAATCCCGACCCGCAACGCGATCCCGCGCACACGGACGCGAGACAGGGTTGCGCAAGGTACCCATGGGGGGTATGTTCGTTCCTGTCGGGGACATACCCCAGGACCGTATGATCGAACAGCGAAGGAGTCGGCCATGGCCACCACCACCTACACCGTCACGGGGATGACCTGCGGACACTGCGTGAGTTCGGTCAAGCAGGAGATCGGCAAGATCGACGGTGTCACCAGCGTCGACGTCGACCTCGCGAGCGGCCTCGTCCGTGTCGACAGCGCGAACGAGCTGTCCGAGACCGATGTCGCGGCCGCCGTCGACGAGGCGGGCTACGAACTGGCTGCGTCCTAGGCGGCCGGCGCCGCGTGTTTTCGGCCTCGCGACCTCGCGTCCGACAGACGGTACTGCGCCTTCGGCGTTCCGTCTCGCCCCTCGGACGCGAGGCGCCCGAAAACCGCATGCGTTAACCAGCGGTTCATCCACCGCTCGGGACGCCGCGAATCATCCACAGCGTCATCCACATCTGTGCCACCTGGCGCAACAGTGCGGATATTCACCCGCTACCGGGTACGCGGCCCACAGACCATGATCAACTCCGGCACCGGCGAAAACCTGTTGTCCACAATTGCTTTCACAGGCCGTGATTCCGAGGGCCGATGAACAGCCGGTGTACTGCGGGTTCTCGTGGAGGAACCCGCGATTCAGCTCTGCGCGGCCAAGCGGACGAAAGCCGCCGTATCCAGCGTCTCACCCCGCGCGGTCGGATCGATACCCGCCGCCACCAGCCTGCGCTCAGCCTCCGCCGGCGAGCCCGCCCAGCCGGACAGGGCCGCGCGCAACGTCTTTCGGCGCTGCGCGAACGCGGCATCGATCACCTCGAACACGCGACGGCGATGCGCCTCGTCCATCGGCCACGGCGGCTCGGCGTAGCGATCGATGCGGACCAGGCCCGACTCGACGCGCGGCACCGGCCAGAACACCTGCGTGCCCACCGCGCCCGCCCGGCGCACCGTGCCGAAGAAACCCGCCTTGACGCTCGGCACGCCGTACACCCGGCTACCCGGTTCGGCCGCGAGCCGGTCGGCCACCTCGGCCTGCACCATCACCAGCGACACCGTGATGCTCGGCAGCACGGCGAGCAGGTGCAACAGCACCGGGACCGCCACGTTGTACGGCAGGTTCGCCACCAGCGCCGTCGGCGCGGCGGGCAGCTGGTCGGGGCGCACCCGCAGGGCGTCGGCCTCGACCACCTGCAGGCGGTCGGCCAGGCTGGGGGCCCGATCGGCGACGGTCTCCGGCAGATAGTTGGCCAGCACCGGGTCGATCTCGACCGCGACCACCCGGTCGACCACATCGAGCAGCGCCAGGGTCAGCGAGCCGAGACCCGGCCCGACTTCGAGCACGGTGTCCTGGGCTCCGACACCTGCCGCGGCGACGATGCGGCGCACGGTATTGCCGTCGTGCACGAAGTTCTGCCCGAGCTGCTTGGTCGGCCGGACGCCGAAACGCTCGGCCAGCGTCCGCACCTCGGCGGGACCGAGCAGTGCGGCGCTACCGCGCGCGGGAATCTCTGGTTCGGGCACCGCTAGAACCTACCAACCCGGCCGATCGAGCAGCTCAGCGCTGCGGCGGGGCGGCATGGACACGGTCGAGGAAGGCGTCGATCGCCGCGCGCTGCTCCGGCGAGATCGACCCGTGCCTGCCGTTTCCGGGGACCACCTGCTGGTCGACGCCGTTGGCCGCGAACTGCGCGACCAGCGCCGCGTGCAGCGGGGACGGCACGATCGTGTCGGCGACGTTCATGGTGAGCAGGACCGGCGCGTCATATCCGCTGGTCGGCAGGGTCATGTAGGCGGCGAGCACGTCGCGCAGCCCGGCGAGCGGGCGCGCCAGCAGATCACGCGCCCACAGGCCTTTCGTCGAGGCGATGATCGCGTCCAGGCACCGGTCGCCCGCCGCGTCGATCAGCGAGCGGCCCAGCGGTGTCAGATAGGAGTCCACGTCGGCCTCGGGATGGGTGGCGCGCAGCCCGGCCAGGATGCTGACAACGAACGACGTGGCCGAGGACAGCACCGAGATCTCCGGCAGCTCGGGACCGATGAACGGCAGCACCTTCTCCACATCGGAGGCCGCGTCGACGGCGACGGTCCCGCGGAAGTCCAGCTCGGGCGCGTAGCTCTGCTGCACGTGCGCGGTGCTCAGCGCCGCGTGCCCGCCCTGCGAGATGCCGAGCACGCTCCAGGTCCGCGACAGGTCGGGATCTGCGGCGCGGGCGGCACGGACCAGATCGACGGTGGCGGTGGCCTCGCTGCGCACCTCCAGGTACGGATGCGGGCCGGTCTCGAAACGGCCGAGGCCGAGATAGTCGGGGGCGACGACGGCGTAGCCCTGGTCGACGAACCGCTTGATGAACGCGTCCTCGGCGCCGCGCTGCAGGGGCAGCGGCGCCAGCTCGGGGTCGGCCTGGCCGCCGCAGCCGGGACCCGAGCCCGAGGTGCCGTGGTCGTAGGCGAGGATCGGCCAGCCGGTGGCGGGCGCGTCGCCCTCGGGCAGGAACAGCGCGCCGCTGGCCGGGCGCAGGGTGCCCGCCGAGTCGGTCATCCAGTACTCGACGACCGACCCGCGCGCCATCCCGTGCCAGCCGTCGGGTTCGGGCTGCACCGAGATGATCGCGCCCGGCGCTTGTGCCGCCGCGGGGGCGAAACCTGCGGCGAGCAGCGCGCTCACGGTGACAGCCGCGACGATCGCGGCGCGTATCGGGGTCTTCGGCAACGGATCCAGCTCTCCACCAGGCGACAGTTCCTGGACGAGTGTACAGATCGGCGGCGGTTCGGCCTGGTACATCGAGGTGTTGCCCAAATTCGTTGCGCCCCTTGGTTATTCGACTGTCAGCGGCGCGGCGGCGCGGTGTTGACCCGCGCGACGAACCCGTCGAGCGCGTCCCACATCTGCCGGCTGAGCACGGTGTGCTGACCGAATCCGGTCACCGCCTGGAAGTCGACACCGCCCGCCGCGAACTGCGCGACCAGCGCGGCGTGCAGCGGCGACGGCACGATCGTGTCGGTCGCGTTGATCAGCAACAGGATCGGCGCGTCGTACCCGCTGGTCGGCACGGTCATGTACTCGGTCAGCGCGGTCCGCAGCGGACCGTCCGACAGCGAACGGGCGAACAGGTCACCGAACCCGAGGCCCTTGACGTTCGCGACGATCGCGTCGACGCACTGCCCACCCGCGGCATCGAGGATCTGCTTGCCCTTCGGGGTGAGGTAGGAGTCGACCTCGGCCTCGGGATGGGTAGCGCGCAGGCCGGCCAGGATGCTCACGGTGAAGCCGGTCAGGCCCGCGGTGCCCTCGATCTCCGGGAAGGCGGGGCCGAGCAGCGGCAGCACCTTCTCCACATCGGAGGCGGGGTCGACGGCGACGATGCCGCGGAAGTCGAGCTCGGGCGCGTAACTCTGCTGCACGTGCGCGGTGCTCAGCGCGGCGTGCCCGCCCTGCGAGGCGCCGACGGCGGTCCAGGTGCGCGAGAGGTCGGGGTTGGCCGCCCTGGCGGCGCGCACGAGGTCGATGGTGGCGGTCGCCTCGCTGCGGACCTCGAGGTACGGGTGCGGGCCGGTCTCGAAGCGGCCGAGGCCCAGGTAGTCCGGGGCGACGACGGCATAGCCCTGGTCGACCAGGCGCGCGATCAGCTGGTTCTCGGCAGCCCGATTGACCGGCAGCGGCGCGAGTTCGGGATCGGCCTGGCCGCCGCAGCCCGGACCCGAACCCAGGGTGCCGTGGTCGTAGGCGATGACCGGCCAGCCGGTGGCAGGCGCCTGGCCCTCGGGCAGGAACAGCGCGCCGCTGGCCGGACGCTCGGCGCCCGCCGAATCGGTGGTCGTGTACTCGATCACCGAGCCACGGTCCATGCCGTGCCAGCCGACGGGTCGCGATTCGGTGGCGAGCACGCTGCCCGGTTCCGCCGCGGCGGGAGCGATCACCGTCCCCGGCGGGTTCGCGTTCGCCGGCGTCATCGGCGCGCACACTCCCACACCTGTCGACAGCACTGCCACAGCAGCCGCCCGCCGCCAGGCCAAAACCCCACCCATCACAACCACCCTCGACTCGTCGACGAGCCGAAACCGCACGAGCACAGCGGCCCCAGCGAAACCGAGTGGACGGTACCTTGCACCGCCATCCAGTCAACCCGACCCGCCGAGCGCACCCTGAAGTCGCGACCTACCGAATTCCCGGCCCCGCGCCACAACTCGAGTCCGCCATAACCGCACTCCCAGCCCCGCACGACCCGACCTCGCGGAGGGTCCGACCGGTTCGCGGCCGTCCTGCCGAACGCTGGATCCGCAGACCCGGTCAGCTCAGACCGAGGCGACCCGTGCACGCGGGCCAGGCGCCCCACCCCTGACGGGCGCGGGTCACTTCGGCGATGGCGATCTGCTCTTCGCGGGTAGCCAGATCCGCACGCGGCGCGTACTTCAACCCGCCCTGGCGTTCCCAGGTGCTCTGGTCGAACTGGATGCCGCCGTAGTACCCGTTGCCGGTGTTGATCGCCCAGTTGCCGGTCGACTCGCAGCGGGCCAGCGCGTCCCAGATCGCGCCGTCGCGGACCGGGGGCACCTCGGTACCGGGCTTGGCGCCCTTGCGGATGGTCTTGGGCTGGGCCGGGGTGATGACATTGGAGTTGGTCTGCACACGACCGGATTCGACGCCGTTGGTCATGGTGACCGCGAAGGTCGCCTCGTGCAGGCCCGGCACGCCCGGGTTCTCGACCACGGTGCGGCTCATGTTCATGGTGGCGTCCTCGATCACCAGCTCGACGGGATCGAGCGGCAGCGTCTCGGTGCGCTGCTCGATCCGCTGCCGGGTGACGGTGACCTGCATGTCGCCGGTCAACGGGGTGGTCGCGGCGGGCTCGGCGAAGTCCTGATCCTTCAGCGGAATGCCGGCCGCGGTGAGGAATTCGCCGACCGTCGGCGCCGCGAGCCGCACGTCCACCGGGGCAGCGCCACCGTCGAGCAGCGTGATGGTGCGCGGGGTGTAGACGCTGAGCGCGGCGCCGGCCAGCGGCAGCTTCTCGGTGCGGGTCGGCACGACGTGGGTGTCGGACGGGATCTGCATCTGGGCGAGCGCGTCGCCCGCGGTGATTCCGGTGGTCCACACCTTGCGCTCGGCGCCGTCGACGGTGATCGTGATCTCGCGACCGCGGTTGAGGGTGATGGTCGCGCCGTCGCCGACCTTGGCGCCGGCGGCGGGGCTCACCGCGTCGTGCTCGGAGAGCTCGTAGCCCGCGCCGGCCAGGATGGCGCGCACATCACGGGACATGGTGCTGTGCTCGATCCGCTCACCGTCGACAACGAGTGCGACCGTCTTGTGGTTCGTGATCGCCAGCGAGGCGCCGACCAGCAGAGTCAGCAGCAAAGCCGCCACCGCCGCGTACAGCAGCGGCGAGCGTGACGAGTTGATCCGCGCAAAAGCCGACATGGTTACAGAACGATAACGACTAGGTTTGCCCCAGACAACACCGAAGCGCCCGATCAGCGGGATCGCAGATCACGATTCGGTATAGGCATCGCTGGTAGATAACGACCTGGGCGCCCGAAAGTGAGCCGAATCACGTTTGACGTCCAGCCCCCTGCCGATCGGACGAAACGGACTAGCGGATGCGATACAGCCGTCGCGCGTTCGCGGTGGTGATCTCGGCGAGCTCCGCCGGGTCCTGCTCGCGGACTTCGGCCAGCGCGCGCACGGTGTACGGCAGGCAGTACGACTCGTTCGGCGCACCGCGATACGGGTGCGGCGTCAGATACGGCGCGTCGGTCTCGACCAGGATCTGGTCGTCGGGCACCAGCTGGGCGGCCTCGCGAAGTTCGTGCGCGTTCTTGAAACTGACCGTGCCGGAGAAGCTGAGCACATAGCCCTCCGCAACGCAGGCCTCGGCCATGGTCGCGTCGGAGGAGAAGCAGTGGAAGATCACGGTGTCCGGCGCGCCCTCGTCGAGCAGCACCGTGAGCAGGTCGTGGTCGGCCTCGCGGTTGTGGATCATCAGCGGCTTGCGGACGCGTTTGGCCAGGTCGATGTGCCAGCGGAAGCCCTCGATCTGGGTCTCGATGTCGGCGCAGCCGTCGAGTTTGCCGGGCCAGTAGTAGTCGAGGCCGGTCTCGCCGACCGCGACCACCCGCGGGTCGGTGGCCAGGCGTTCCAGCTCGGCCTTGGCCTTGTCGTCCAGTGCGTTCGCCCGCGTGGGATGCAGCGCGACGGCGGCGTAGACCCGCGGATCCCAGTTCGCCGCCTCGACCGCCCACTGCGCCGCGGCGAGGTCGTCGGCGACCGTCACCACGTGCCCGACACCGGCCGAGGCAGCCCTGTCCAAGATCACCGCGGTCGACTCGGCATCGGTCGCACCGCAGGCATCGAGGTGGGTATGCGCATCGATCAGCGGCGCGAGCGGGGGCGGAACAGGCGGAGCCGGACGATTCGTGTTTGGCACGCGGATTACAGTAGTTCGCATCATGAGCGCACCTGAAGGCGCCGAGGCGCCCGCCTTCTACGTCACCACCGCCATCGCGTACCCGAACGGTGCGCCGCATATCGGGCACGCGTACGAGTACATCTCGACCGACGCGATCGCCCGGTTCAAGCGACTCGACGGTTATGACGTGTTCTTCATGACCGGCACCGACGAGCACGGTCAGAAGATGCAGCAGACCGCGGCCACCGAGGGTATCCCGGTGCAGGAACTCGCGGCCCGCAACTCCGACGTCTTCGAGGCGATGGACAAGGCGCTCGACATCTCCTTCGACCGCTTCATCCGCACCACCGACGAGGACCACAAGGCCGCCAGCGTCGCCATCTGGGAGCGCATGCTCGCCAACGGCGACATCTACCTGGGCAACTACTCGGGCTGGTACTCGGTGCGCGACGAGGCCTTCTACACCGAGGAGGAGACCACCCTCCTCGACGACGGCACCCGCGTCTCGACCGAGACCCAGACCCCGGTCACCTGGACCGAGGAGTCGAACTACTTCTTCAAGCTCTCGGAGTACCAGGACAAGCTGCTGGCGCTCTACGAAGAGCGGCCCGAGTTCATCGCGCCCTCGACCCGGCGCAACGAGATCGTCAGCTACGTCAAGGCCGGGCTGAAGGATCTGTCGATCTCGCGCACCACCTTCGACTGGGGTGTCCCGGTCCCCGGTCATCCCGATCACGTGATGTACGTGTGGGTCGACGCGCTCACCAATTACCTGACGGGCGTCGGCTTTCCGAACACCGATTCCGCCGGGTTCCAGAAGTTCTGGCCCGCGAACCTGCACATCATCGGCAAGGACATCACCCGCTTCCACACGGTGTACTGGCCCGCGTTCCTGATGTCGGCGGGCATCGAGCTGCCGGATCGCGTGTTCGTGCACGGGTTCCTGTACAACAAGGGCGAGAAGATGTCGAAGTCGACGGGCAATGTCGTCGACCCGCTCGCGCTGGTGTCCACCTACGGCCTGGACCAGGTGCGGTTCTTCCTGCTCCGGGAGATCTCCTACGGCCAGGACGGCAGCTACAGCAACGACGCCATCGCAGGCCGGATCAACAGCGACCTGGCCAACGAGTTCGGCAACCTGGTGCAGCGCAGCCTGACCATGGTCAACAAGAACTGCGACGCGAAGGCGCCAGCCCCCGGTGAGTTCACCGAGGACGACCGCGCCCTGCTCGACCGCGCCAACGCCCTGCTGGACAAGTGCCGCGCCGAGTACGACGTCCAGCAGATGCACCTGGCGCTGGAGGCCATCTGGCTGACCCTGGGCGAGACCAACCGCTACTTCTCCGCCAACGCGCCGTGGGCGCTGCGCAAGTCGGGCACCGAGGAAGACCTGGCCAGGATGGCCACGGTCCTCTACGTCACCCTCGAGGTGGTCCGCATCGTCGCGATCCTGGTGCAGCCGGTGATGCCGGGTTCGGCCGCCAAGATCCTGGACCTGCTCGGCCAGGAGGGGCGCACCTTCGCCGATATCGCCACTCCCCTCGTCGCCGGTATCGACCTGCCCGCGCCGGAGCCGGTGTTCCCGCGCTACGTCGAGCCCAAGGAGTAGGCCGGTGTGGCGCACGGCATCTCACCGTGCGCCACACCGCATCTCAGGTCCAGGCGGCGAGGAGCTTGCTCGCTTCGGCGCCCAGCGCGGCCTGCAGGAACGGACCGAAGCTGATCCGGGCGACGCCGAGTTCGGCGAAGTGGTCCTTGGCCGGAGTCCCCGGCTGCCCGATCGCGTTGACCGGCAAGGGCAGTTCGCTCGTGAGCCTGCGCGCCACGTCGTCGGCATGCATGCCCACCGGGTACAGCACGTCGGCGCCCGCCTCGGCGGCCAGTGTCAGCCGGGCGATGGCGCGGTCGACGCGGTCGGCCTCGTCCCCGTCCTGGCGCAGGAACAGATCCGTGCGCGCGTTGACGACCACGTGCACCCCCGCCGCGTCGGCGGCCGCGCGCAGCCCGCGCACGAGCTCGGCGTGCTCCTCGGGAGTGCGCAGCCGCTTGCCCTCGCTGTGCACGGTGTCCTCGATATTGAGCCCGACCGCACCCGCCGCGAGCAGGCCATCGATGAGCCGCGCCGGCTCGAGCCCGTAGCCCGATTCGATGTCGACCGACACCGGCACGTCCACCGCCCCGGTCACCTGGGTGACCCGCGCGAGCAGCTCGTCGTAGGTCATCCCCTCGCCGTCGCTACGCCCGACCGAGTCGGCAACCGGGTGACTACCCATGGTCAAGGCCGAAAAACCCGCGGCCACAGCGATATTCGCCGACCACGCGTCCCACACGGTCGGTAGCACCACCGGGTCTCCCGGCCGGTGCAGTTCGAGCAGAGTCTTCGCTTTCGCATCCAGAGAGGTCATACCGCGATGATGCCGCACCGCGCGTCTGCGCGCCGCCGGACTAGACGCAGCCGGTCCGCGGCGGGCAGTTCAGCTGGACATCGAGCACACGCGCGCCGGGGCCCTCGGCGCCGAGGCGGTCGTGCTCGTTGACGAGCTTGCACGAGCCCAGCGACAGGCAGCCGCAGCCGATACAGCCGGTGAGGTTGTCGCGCAGCCGGGTGAGCTGGACGATGCGGTCGTCGAGATCCTCCCGCCAGGTGGTCGAGAGAGTCTCCCAGTCGCGGCGGGTAGGCGTGCGTCCTTCCGGAAGCCGGTCCAGCGCCGAGCGGATCTCACTGAGCGGGATCCCCACCCGCTGCGAGATCCGGATGAAGGCGACCCGGCGCAGTGTTTCGCGAGCGTAGCGACGTTGATTGCCGCTGGTTCGACGACTCGATATGAGACCTTCGCGTTCGTAGAAGTGCAACGCGGACACTGCAACTCCACTACGCTCGGATAGCTGCCCGGGGGTCAGCTCCTTCGTTTGCCAATCGGCCGTCGTCATCTGCGCTCCTCCCGTTTTCGCCCTCAACAATACTTGAGGTTTTCGTGTCGTGTACGAAAACGGCTGGACTCTCCCCTGGCCAGGTCTGCGGGTCTTCCGTGCCGACGCGGGCTCCTCGGATTACGGTTTCCGCATGGGAACCGCCCCCGACTCGCGCCTGGCCGTCACCTCCGAGGTCGGCACGCTCCGGACGGTGCTGCTGCACCGGCCCGGCGACGAACTGCGCAGGCTCACCCCGAGCAACAACGATCAACTGCTCTTCGACGGCATCCCGTGGGTGGAACGCGCCCAAGCCGAGCACGATGCCTTCGCCGCCCTGCTGCGCGAACGCGGCGTGGAAGTGCTGCTGCTGTCCGAGTTGCTGGCCGAAACGCTCGAGGTGAGCGGCGCGGCCAGAATCCAGGGTATCTCGGCCGCCGTCGATGCCCGCAGGCTCGGGCACGGACTGGCCGACCAGCTCGCCGCCGAACTGCGCAAATTCGAGGCGCGCGAGCTCGCCGACATCCTGATGGCCGGGATGACCTTCGACGAATTGCCCTTCGGCCCCGACACCACCTCGCTGGTGCGCCGGATGCACCACGGCGCCGATTTCGTCATCGACCCGCTGCCCAATCTGCTGTTCACCAGGGATTCCTCGTTCTGGGTCGGGCCGAAGGTCGCGATCACCTCCCTCGCTCTACCTGCCCGGCACCGCGAGACCTCGATCACCGATCTCGTCTACGCCTTCCACCCGCGTTTCCTCGGCGTGCGCCGGGCCTACGAATCGCACACCGCGCCGATCGAGGGCGGCGACGTGCTGCTGCTCACGCCGGGTGTGGTGGCGGTCGGCGTCGGCGAGCGGACCACGCCCGCCGGCGCGGAAGCGTTGGCGCGCAGTCTCTTCGACGACGATCTCGCCCACACTGTGCTGGTGGTGCCGATCGCGCAGAACCGCGCGACCATGCACCTGGACACCGTGTGCACGATGGTCGACACCGACGCGGTGGTGATGTATCCGGGCGTGCGGGAGTCCCTGCAGGCCTTCACGATCCGCCGCGAGGATGGCTTCTCCGGGCGCAGCGACCTGGACCGGATCAGCATCACCGGACCCGAACCGTTCCTGCCCGCCGCGGCCGCCGCCATGGGCATCGCGCGCCTGCGGGTGATCGACACCGGCCGCGACGGGCCGACCGCCGAACGCGAACAGTGGGATGATGGCAACAACACGCTGGCTCTCGCGCCGGGCGTTGTCGTCGCCTACGAACGCAACGAGATGACCAACTCGCGGCTGACCGACGCGGGGGTCGAGGTACTCACCATCCAGGGGTCGGAGCTGGGCTCCGGCCGTGGCGGTCCGCGCTGCATGTCCTGCCCACTGGCCCGAGACGAGGTGTGAGCGATCATGTTCCACGTCGAGCTGTCCGCCGATTCCACCCAGCCGCCGTATGAGCAGCTGCGCATGGCCGTGATCGAACAGGTCCGTGCGGGCACGCTCACCGCGGGCACCAAGATCCCCACTGTCCGCGCGCTCGCCGCCGATCTGGGCATCGCCCCCAATACCGTCGCCCGCGCGTACCGCGAACTCGAGGCGGACGGGGTCCTCGAAACCCGGGGCCGCCAAGGCTCTTTCATCGCCTCCTCCGGCGACCCCACCCGCGATATCGCCGGCCGCGCCGCCGTCGACTATGTGACGACGATCCGCCGCCTCGGTCTCACCGACGCCGACGCGCTCGAGTTCGTCCAGCGCACGCTCGACAGCTGAGTCAGCGCCAGCTGGGTAGCCAGAGGTGGTCTTGCCAGCTGGCCGGGGTGATCGGCTGGGCCGTGAGGATCGGCCAGAGCCAGACGAAGTTCGCGATCACCAGGCCCAGATAGATGCTGACGATGAGCAGCCCGAGCGCGTACCGCTCGTTCACCGGGGCGGGCAGATAGGTGCCGGTCGGGCTGCGCGGTATCCCCGCAGGCCGGGCAGAACCGAGGATGTCGCCGAGGATCAGGGCGACGCCCATCGCCAGGAAGGGCGCGAGTACCACCGCGTAGAAGAAGTACATCTGCCGGTCGAGGGTGAGGAACCAGGGCAGCAGGCCTGCGCCGTAGCCGACCAGCACGGCGGCGTAGCGCCAGTCCTTGCGCACGACCGAGCGCCACACCATCCAGCCCAGCGCGGGCAGCGCCAGCCACCACAGCGCGGGTGTGCCGACCGCCATCACGGCCTTCACGCACTGCGCCTCGCCGCAGCCGGTGACGGTACCGTCGGCGTAGTAGTAGAGCATCGGGCGCAGGCCCATCGGCCAGGTCCACGGCTTGGATTCCCACGGATGGTGGTTGCCCGCCGAGTTGGTGAGACTCGAATGGAAGTCCAGGGTTTCGCCCTGGTAGTACCAGAGCGAGCGCAAGGCGCCGGGCACGAACGAGAACGGGCCGCCGGTGCCGATCTGGTTGCCGACCGCGTAGCGGTACACCCCGTTCTCACTGGCGAACCAGGCCCAATACGAGGACAGATACACCACCAGCGGAATGACGACCAGCGCGTACAGCGCCGGGCCGACGTCACGGACCAGCGTGCCGACCCACGGCTTGCGCACCCCGTACGCGCGCCGCGCGCTCACGTCGAAGGCCACGCTCAGCAGCCCGAAGAACATGATGAAGTAGACGCCCGACCATTTGGTGCCGCACGCCAGCCCGAGCAGCACGCCCGCGCCGAAGCGCCACCAGCGCACGCCGAGTCGCGGTCCCCAGTCGGTGATCCCGATCCGGCCCGCCACGTCGGCGGCGGCCATCCGTTCGCGGACCTCGTCGCGGTCGACGATCAGGCAGCCGAACGCGGCGGTCACCAGCAGCGCCATGAAGATGTCGAGCATGCCGATGCGGGAGGAGACGAAGGTCAGCCCGTCGGCGATGAGCAGGATGCCCGCGAACGCGCCGATCAGCGTCGAGCGCGACATCCGGCGCACGATCCGGATCACCAGCAGCACCAGCAGGGTGCCCGCCAGCGCCGCGGTGCCGCGCCAGCCCCACGCGTTGTAACCGAACAGGGCCTCGCTGATCGCGATGAACTGCTTGCCGACCGGTGGATGCACCACCAGCCCGTAGGCGGGGTTGTCCTCCACTCCGCCGCCGGTGACCATCTGCCAGGCCTGCGGCGCGTAGTGCTTCTCGTCGAAGACGGGGGTGCGCGCGTCGGTCGGGTAGTTCAGGTTCGCGAAGCGGGTGATCGCCGCGATCATCGTGAGCACGGCGGTGACCGCCCAGCCGCGGGCGGTATCGAGCGGGCCGAAGTCGGGTGCGGGTCGCAGCGGAGCAGGCGCGACCAACGCCGCCGACCGCGACGGTGGCATCGCGCGCGTTTCGGTCACCGGGATCACGCCCCGATCGTAGGCGGTGCGCCCATCGAAGTCCGAGCCGACACTGTTCCCCCTTGTTTCCCGGCAGATGCGCGATCCGGCGTGGCGGGCCCGCCTGACAGAATGGCCGGACACCGCATGCACGCCCCGCCGCCGCACTCGATCGGTACGGCCAAAATACCGGAGAGGCTGGACAACACTGTGTTGGTCTTAGCGGCTACACCGATGGGCGACATCGGGGACGCGTCCCAGCGACTGCGGGACGCGCTCGGCTCGGCCGATGTGGTCGCCGCCGAGGACACCCGCAGGACCAAGTCGCTGGCGAAGGCCCTCGGCGTGGAGATCACCGGCCGGATCGTCAGCTTCTACGACCATGTCGAGACGGCCCGCATCCCCGCCCTGCTCGACGACATCGCGAGCGGTCTCACCGTGCTCCTGGTGACCGACGCGGGCATGCCCTCGGTCAGCGATCCCGGCTACCGGCTGGTCGCCGCCGCCGTCGAACGCGACCTCCCGGTCACCTGCCTGCCCGGCCCGTCCGCGGTCACCACCGCCCTCGCCCTGTCCGGCCTGCCGGTCGAACGCTTCTGCTTCGACGGATTCGCCCCGCGCAAGGGCGGCCAGCGCCGGGAGTGGTTGCGCACCTTGGCTTCCGAACAACGGGCGTGCGTCTTCTTCGAAGCGCCCCACCGTCTCGCCGACTGCCTCGCCGACGCCGTCACCGTCCTCGGCCCCGACCGTCGCGCCGCCGTCTGCCGCGAACTCACCAAGACCTACGAGGAAGTCGTCCGCGGCACCCTCGCCGAACTCGCCGCCTGGTCCGTCGAGGGCGCCCGCGGCGAGATCACCGTGGTCCTCGCAGGCGCCCAACCGGTTTCGGCCGACCCGGCCGACCTGGTCACCGAGGTGGAAACCCTGGTCGCAGGCGGCATGCGCCTCAAAGACGCCTGCGCCGAAGTCTCCGCAGGCCGCGGCGCCTCCCGCAAGGACCTGTACGAGGCAGTACTGGCCGCCCGCTCCGCCGAGTAGTTCAGTGTTGCGATTTTTTCGAATTTGACCCAAGCTGAGGTATGGCTACTACGCATCGTGAGACCCTGCGGAAGGGCACAGTCCTTCCGCCGGAAGACCTGCGTGAGCTGCTGGACTTGTCCGCCTTCCTCGATCAACACGGTGAGCCCGCCGCGTTGCTGGGACCTGACGGTGCGCAGATTCCACTTCCGGTCGAGGTCTACGAGGTGCTTGTTCAGGTCGTCGGCGCGATGCGGAAGCGTCGCGCGGTGACCATCGCTCCCATAGAGCAGTGCTTGACCACGCAGCAGGCTGCTGACCTGCTCGGAATCAGCCGTCCCACCCTCGTGAAGCTGTTGGAGCGAGGGAAGCTTCCGTGTGATAAGCCGTCTGGTTCGCGACACCGCCGGTTGCTCCTGAGTGACGTGCTCGACTATCAGGAACGTCGGCGCGCCGAGCGGAACGACGTATTGAACGATCTGGTCCGCGACGCCGAGGAAGATGGGCTCTACGATCCTCCGGCCGAGGACTATCTACAGGCAGTCAGGGAAGCGCGGGCGGCGCGAAGCGAAGAGAGCTGATGTCCGGGTTTCGGGTGGTCCTGGATGCATGCGTTCTTGTTCCCATCGTGAAATCCGATCTCCTCCTGACACTGGCCAAACGACATGCGTTCTGCCCGCTGTGGAGTGAACGAATCCTCGACGAGGTCTCGAGGGCGGTTGTGAAGGTCCACCCGCGAATCACCGAGGAGCGGATAGCGCGACGTGTCGATGGGATGAACGCGGCGTTCGAAGACGCCTGCGTCGAGGGCTGGGAACCGTTGGAGCAGTGCGTAACCGGACTGCGGGATGCGGCCGATCGGCATGTCGTCGCAGCTGCTGTCCGGGGGAACGCGGCGGCAATCGTCACCGACAATGTCAAGCATTTTCCGGTCGAGGCGCTGGACCGTTGGGGGCTCCACGCGATCAGCTCAGATGACTTCC